>JAYVJD010000001.1:0-2254 GCA_043769625.1 Pseudomonadota bacterium
CATATCGTCATTTGACAGCCAAGATTCGATCAGCGAGATAGCATCCGCTTGCGACAAATTATTGATTTTGACACCGAGTACATGAAGCCAATTATTCAATTGCATTTTCGTTTTACGATGTCATCCTGAACGCAGAGAAGGATCTGCTTTTTGCTGCAGCGAAAGCAGATCCCTTATTTATTCGACTAAATATATCGATACAGCCAATTCGGAATATAAAACCGGCGTTTATTTAGCACAACACCGAGAATTCTACCGCCGGCTTCTTCAATCTGTTGTTTTGCCCAAAGGCCCGCGCGCCGGCGAGTGCTGCCTGCATCGACAACGAGAACCACGCCATCGGCTTTTTTACTTAGCACAATGCTTTCCGGAATCCCCTGCAACGGTGGTGCGTCAATAATCACATGATCAAAACGCTCACGAACGGTTTTTAGAAATTGATCGAAGGCTGCTGACTGAAACAAGGACGCAGGTAACGCAGTTTTCGTTCGGTTCGGCAATATACACAAATTCCCCGCGCCGGTAGCGCCCATCAGCGTTGATTCCGCTTCCAAAAGCCCTGCTAAGGCGACATTCTGATCGGAATCGGGGTTACGCAAAGCTTTAACCGGCTCTTTCGATTGCGGTCGAAAATTCGCGTTGATCAACAGAACTTTAGTTTGCGAATCGCGTGCAAGTGTCGCGGCAAAATTAGACGCTGTCGTTGACGTGCCGGTACCCACCGTCGCGCCGACGAACAATAAAACTTTTATTTCCTTTTCCGAATAGCGAGCCCAGAGCTTCGCTTTCAGAATCTCATACTGCTCTGCCGCAAACGCGGGTGGCATTAGCGTTGTTTGTTGAAGATGTACATCGTGTTGCGCTTCAACCGCAATCTCGCCCCGCGCCTGACGATTGCTCGGTCGATTTTCAAGCCGTGCGTCTAACGGCAATTTTAAATGCACATCTTTAATATTCTCGGCGGCCTGTTCACGAACGGCCCGCATCCGGCGCACCGCCATTTGCTGGCTGATCCGCTTGAATGCTGGATTGAGCACCGGTTCGTGCTCAATTGACAAATCGATGTCCAGCGGCGGGACAGATCGCGCGGAAGATAAATTTGAACCGCTCATCAGTGGTCTCGCATCAATTTTTTTTATTCAGCCGCATAGTTTTAACGCTTCGCGGGAAATTCGGGGATAGACACGAGTACCGGCAGATTGAGGTGGCGCTCAACATCCTCAACGGTTTCCAGTCGGCCGCTCATCATATTGGCTGCTAACGCAAGCGCGATACCACCTAGCAATCCAAACACCATCCCAGCAAGTATTTTTAGCACAATTTTCGAATCGATGGGCTCTGACGGGACGCGGGCCGGCTCAACGACGCGGACGTTTGCGATTTTCTGCTCGTCCATGGCATTGGAAATTCGTAGCTCTTCAAATTTCGTTTGATAGAGCCGATTGTTCTGCTCATTTAGTTGACGGGCCTGAAATAAATGTTCGAATTCAACTGATGCGCGCTCAAGCGTGGTGAGGCGATTTTGCAATTCGCCAATTTTGCCGGACTGCGCATCCTCGCGTGCTCGCAAGGCCTTTTGTTCCGCTTCATTTTTCAGTATCTCTTGCTGAAGTTGGCCGAATAGCGAACCCGTCGCCGTCGCCGCATTTCCGTACGACTTATTCGTTTCTTGGTGCAAAACTTTTTCCCGCACCAGGCGAATCTCTTCGCGCAGTGTCTTCAACGTTGGATTTTCGGCTTTGTACCGTAGCGCCAATTCATTCTCTTGCAATTCCAAATTGGTCAATTTATCGCGAAGAATATTGGTAGTCGTCGGATTTTCCGCGGTATTTGTAAGTTGTTGGCGCAATTGCGCAATACGGCTTACCACTTCGGCTTGTTGACTGCGCGTATCATTCAATAGTGATTTCAGTGTTTGCGATTGTTTGAGCGTTGCATCTTGCTCTTCTTTTACGGTAGTCGTAATCGTGTAGCGTTGCTTGAACGCTTCCAAATTATCCTCGGATTCACGAAGCTTAACCTTTAGATCTTGAAACTGCTCTTGAAAAAACTTGTCGGTCTTAGGATTCTTGAGAACGCCCAGGTGGCGCTCGACATACAAACTGGCTAGTAAGTTTGTAACTTGGGCGGCCATTTCAGGCTTTTCATGCTTGAATCCAAAGTTAATGAGCGACGATTTGCCCACGCCCTCTGCCTCGATATTTCTTATCACTTGTTTCACCGCTATTTCAATCAGTCTTTCGTCGGTGACAAT
>JAYVJD010000002.1:0-6167 GCA_043769625.1 Pseudomonadota bacterium
ACGCGATGCTCAAAGCCGCCGCGCAAAACGGCTGGCTGGAAGAACGCGCTTGCGTATTGGAATCTTTGCTCGCGTTCAAGCGCGCGGGCGCGGATGGGATTTTGACTTATTTTGCGTTAGATGCGGCGGAGTGGTTGGCGGAAAAATAATCGCCGCGCCAAAATCCTGTTCGGTATTTAATCAGTAGCGTGCGCACAGCACACGACAGTCGTCATTTTCTGCGCCCTCTGCCCGTTTTGCGGATCAATTAATTATTAAATAAAATCAATTAGTTATGATAACCCTCTACGAACTGCATTGGTCGCACTATTGCGAAAAAATACGTATCGCGCTCGACTATATGCAGCTCGAATGGCGCATGGTTGGCATCGATGCGTTTAGCAAAAATCAGATGCGCGAGTTTGCTGTGCCGGAACATTTGGATGGCTATCGGGTGCCGGCGATTCATGATGACGCGACGAATAGTTTCGTCATGGATTCAACACCGGTACTGCGTTACCTCGCCGACACTTATCCTGATAGTCCCCGATTATTTCCCGGCGATGCGGCGAGCCGCGCATTGATGGATGCAGAAATTGTCGAGCTCGATACTCTGCTCGGCATCCCCGCGCGACGCTTTGGCTACACGCAGGTGATACTCGAATGCCCGGATTTGCTGGCGGATTTATTTGTGCCAAACGACGCGCACGAATTTTTTTGCAAGCCAGTGATACGCCACATCACCGGACACGCGCTGGGCATCATGTTGAGCAAGCGTTTTGATTTTCATCGCTCGGAGGCGCTTGGCTTATATGAAGCGCTGGAAAATTATTTGCTCGGCATGGCGAAGGAATTGGAAGGTCGTGAGTTTGTCATCGGCAATGCGTTTTCTGCGGCGGATATGACGCTGGCGTCGCATCTGCGTCCGCTCACCATTGTGCCGTTTTTCGCTGAGCATCCGGGCTTGCAAAATTTATTCGCGCGCCATCGCGCGGTCATCGCGCAATACGGCAAAGAAATAGAATCGGCTTATCAAATCGGCATTGCGAAAGCGCGACTATCGCGCGCGCCCGTTCGAAGGAAATTACGCAAGCTCGCTGCGAAGTTGCCGTTCCAAACCAACAACCAATTCGCGGGCAACGACCAGAAAAATGTATGGGATATCAAAATGGCGTTGATGCCGTTTCATTATTTCGTCACGCTACGACACAATAAATTACGACAAGCAACAGCGAGTCTGGCCGTCAGGTAATCATAGGGCGGAATCCACCCGCAGTAAAAATAAAACACGAAGTGAACAACCTGTTTTTATATAGCGGGTGGGACCCGCCCTACTATTCGACGGCTTTTAATTCAGCAGCCAGCAAAGCTTCGACTTGCGCCAGCTTAGCGCGCTCCATGACTCTGCCATCGGCTTTGAATTTCTGCACGATGCGTAAATCATCGGTGTCATAGACCGATAAGGTGGCTTGGGTGTCTTCGACGTCCAGCGTGAAGGTGGGGATTTCGATGGTTTTGTCGCCGAGGCGATTACGCTTGAAGCCGCTTTTGTAGTCGCGGTTTTGGTTGATGAAATAAATTTCGAGGTCTTTGACGCTGTCGCAAAACAATTGCAGGTTGATGTCGCTATGTTCGGTCGCTGTGCCGACTAATACGGAGCCGACGAGATACGGATTGAATTCCTGCAGCTCGTGCATCAATGTCACTGCGCGCTGGCGCATGGTGCGCAAAATTTCCGGCTGGCTGTCGCTTTTGAAGATCGATTGGTACTCGCGCAGGGCGTCGTCGATTTCTTTGTTGTCGGGCAGAGACTGCGTGTCTTCTGCGCCCAACTGCCGCGCGGCTTTTTGTTTGGCGCTGGCGTAATCTTGCACGCCGTCTTCGGCCATCAGTTTCGCCGCTGTATGGGCAATCTGGCTGCGCATCAAGTTGCGCTTGAAATTGTCGCGCCGAGGCATGAAATAATCCTCTTAAATAGTTTAATTTAATCAAATACTTACGACGAAGCGCGTAACATTAAAATAGCTGCGCTTTGATTTCCTGTTGTTGTTGAATCTCTTCCGGCCGGGGCTGAATAATGTCCGGCACATAATCGGACGGCGGATATTCTTCATAAAAATATTCGACCACTGCGCCCGAGCCGGCGACGACCGGATAATTGGCCGGCAAGCGGCTGCCGTTAAAATCACTCACCGCTAAAGTCACCACGCCGGTCGGTCTGACCAAGGGCGTCTCGGCCGTGCCTTTTAATACTTTGGCCATATAGCCGGTCCAGATCGGCAAAGCGGTTTGGCCGCCTGTTTCATTCGCGCCCATCGGCGTCGGGTTGTCAAAACCAATCCAGCTTACGCCGACCAAGCTGCCGTTAAAGCCGCAAAACCACGCATCGCGATGGTCGTTCGTCGTGCCGGTTTTGCCGGCCAAATCTTTGCGTCCTAATTGCTTGCCGGCTGAAGCGGCGGTGCCCGCGCGGACGACGTCACGCATGATACTCGTCATAATAAAAGCATTACGCGGGTCGATGACGCGCTCGGCGTCAAACTCGGCCAAATCGGGTTTGGCTTCCATGACCAAATTGCCTTTTTGATCGACGACGCGCTGAATGAAATACGGTTTGATGCGATAGCCGCCGTTGGCAAAAATGGTGTAGGCCGACGCCATCTGCAGCGGCGTAGCGGAACCGGCACCTAATGCCAGCGTCAACACCGCCGGATGTTGTTTTTTATCAAAGCCGAAACGCGTGATGTAGTCCTGCGCGTATTCCGTGCCGATGCTATCGAGCACCCGGATCGACACCATGTTTTTCGATTTCATCAAAGCGGTGCGCAAGCGCATCGGGCCTTCATATTTGCCGTCGTAATTTTTTGGTTCCCATAACTCGCCGCCGGTTTTTTCCGGCGCGATGAAGAATGGTGCGTCGTCAAACAGGCTGGCGGCGGTTATGCCCTTTTCCAGCGCGGCGGAATAAATAAACGGTTTGAAACTCGAGCCGGGCTGACGCCAGGCTTGGGTGACATGGTTAAATTTATTGCTGCTGAAATCAAACCCGCCGACTAAAGACTGGATCGCACCATTGGACGGGCTAATCGATACGAAGCCCGCTTCCACTTGCGGCACTTGCGTAATCGACCATTCGCTGGTCTTGGCGTTCACATCTTTTACCACGCGAATCAATGAGCCGCGCCGGATGCGGGTTGGCCCAGTCGCTTTGTCGCCAATCATTTTCGCCGCGAACTTCATTCCCTCGGCCGCAATCGTGATGCGCTCGCCGCCCTTAATATAGGCTTTTACCGACTTCGCTGAGGCGTCCAGGACTATCGCCGGGAGCAAATCGTCGTTCGCGTCTTTAGCCTGAAATAATTCGTCGTAGTCCTCTTCCTCGTCTTCTTTTGCCGTTGCGGCGGGCAGGGTAACTTGCGCTTCCGCACCGCGATAACCATGGCGGCGGTCATAATCCATCGCGCCTTTGCGTAACGCCAGGTAGGCGGCGTCCTGATCTTTTTTCAGCAGGGTCGTATAGACCTTCAGGCCGCTGGTATAAGTCGCTTCGCCATATTTCTCAAACATGGTTTGACGCGCCATTTCCGCCACATGCTCGGCGCGAACGGCGAAGGTCTGTGATTCTTGCTGAATTTTAAGCGGCTGTTTAAGTGCTTGATTATATTGATCTTCTGTTATGTACTTCAACTTCAGCATGCGGCCCAATATATAGTGCTGTCGCTCAGTCGCACGTTTCGGGTTGACGATCGGGTTGTAACGCGACGGCGCTTTAGGCAAACCGGCCAACATGGCTTTATCGGCCAACGACAATTGATCCAGCGGCTTATTGTAGTAAGCACTAGCGGCAGCAGCGAACCCGTATGACCGCTGGCCCAGGTAAATTTGATTCATATAAAGCTCAAAAATCTGGTCTTTGCTCAAATTATGTTCAATTTTGAACGCCAGGAGCACTTCTGAAAGCTTGCGCGTCAGTGTTTTTTCGTTCGATAAGAAGAAGTTACGCGCCACCTGCATGGTTATCGTCGATGCGCCTTCTTTGGCGCCCCGCGCCGTCAGATTGGCCAGCGCCGCCCGACCTACGCCGACGTAATCGACGCCGCCGTGCTGATAAAACCGATCATCCTCAGCCGCCAAAATAGCCAACTTCATGTCTGCCGGAACTTGGTCAATTTTGACTTCGGTACGCCGTTCTTCACCAAACTCGCCAATCAAGGCATCATCAGCGGTATAAACCCGCAACGGGATTTTAGGCTTGTAGTCGGTCAAGGCCTTCAAATCGGGCAAGGTTGGATATAATAGGATGAGTGTTAGCGCTACCACACAAGCCATTACCAGGCCGAGGGACACTAATACCACCACAGGATAGAACCACCAACGACTGGTCATAGGGAATTTTATGTGAACTAGTTAATAGGATTATGGAACACTGCGGAGGATTATAACCATCCCCGCGACTAAAACAAATTTGCAATAATTTGCTTTACTATATTGAGGGTTGTTGTTAGGATTTAATGTAATTTATCAGGAAGTTGCGCCTAACCCGTCATGTTTAAAGAAAAACTACTAGCCAACCTGGAATTTCTGAAGGCCAAATCACCGCCACTTATCGGCGTGGATATCAGCTCGTCTTCAGTCAAGATGCTGGAAATTTCCGAAGCCGGCGGAAAATTATATCGGGTAGAACGTTACGTCATCGAGCCGTTACCAAAAGATGCAGTAGTCGATGGCAATATTGTCAATATCGATGTCGTATCGGAAGCGGTCAAGCGCGCCTGGAAACGCTTAGGATCGCGCATCAAAAACGTGGCCGTCGCCTTACCCGCCGCCGCCGTGATCACCAAAAAAGTGATTCTGCCTGCCGGCCAACGCGATGAGGACTTAGAAGTCCAAGTCGAGTCTGAAGCCAACCAATACATTCCTTTTTCGCTTGATGAAGTCAATCTGGATTTTCAAGTGCTCGGCCAAGCGCCGACCGGCCCGGAAGAAGTCGAAGTCCTAATCGCCGCCTCACGCAAAGAAAAAATTGAAGATCGCGTCGCGTCGGTAGAGTCTGCCGGCCTTAAAGCCATTGTGATGGACGTCGAGTCTTTCGCCGCGCAACGCGCGTTTGAATTAATCAGCGCCAGCTTGCCTGGTGGTGGCCAAAACACCGTCAGCACGATTGTCGATGTCGGCGCATCCATCACCCGCATTACCGTTTTGCACAACGGTCAAACGCTGTATATGCGCGAGCAACCAATGGGCGGCGCACAATTGACGCAAGATATTGCCAGCCACTTCGGTATGAGTTTCGACGACGCTGAAGCCGCCAAACGCAAAGGCTCGTTGCCAGAAAATTATCGTCCGGAAGTGCTGCAACCGTTCATGGAGCGCGTCGCCAACGAAGTCGGTCGCGCCCTGCAGTATTTCTTTACCTCATCATCTTTTAACAAGGTCGATCACATTATTCTGTCCGGCGGCTGCGCCACGATGCCGGGCCTTGAGGAAATGGTGGCCAACCGCACGCAAGTGCCGACCCTGATTGCCAATCCTTTTGCCAATATGGCGCTGTCGCAGCGCTTCAAACCGCGCGCGCTGTCGCAAGATGCGCCAGCGTTGATGGTAGCTTGCGGACTCGCCATGCGGAGGTTTGACGAATGATTCGGATCAACCTATTACCTCACCGCGCAGACAAGCGAAAGCGGCGTCAGGTCCAAATGGCGGTATTCGCCGGGCTAACGCTCGGGTTGGGCTTATTGCTTTGGCTTGGTGGGCATACTCTACTCGGCGCGCAGGTCGATAATCAAGTCGCGCGCAACGACTATATCAAGACGGAAATTACCACCCTGGACAAACAGCTTGAAGAAATCAAAAAGCTGAAGGAACAAACCCAATCTTTGCTGGATAAAAAGCGCGTTGTCGAAAATCTGCAAACGAATCGTAGTGAAGCAGTAGCCCTGCTCGACGAATTATTGCGCCGTATGCCGGAAGGCGTTTATCTGAAATCGATTAAACAAGGCGGTGGAAAAGTGAATCTGGTTGGTTACGCTCAATCCAACGCCCGCGTATCGACCCTGATGCGCGCGATTGAAGAGTCAAAAGTGCTGGGTTCACCCGAATTGGTGGAAATCAAAGCGATAACCAATAACAATTTACGCGCCAATGAATTCAGCCTGAACCTGAAGATCAAGCATCCCGAGCCGCCGACT
>JAYVJD010000003.1:0-6138 GCA_043769625.1 Pseudomonadota bacterium
GGTCACTCCACGCCAGCGAAATTGTCTTATCAACAAATTGGTCGCAACCATATTCTGCAAATTCGTTCAGCCAGCTCGGTGCCTGAGCCTGCAGTGCGGATTCAAATTGAAGTCAGTTGCGGCAATGTCAGCCGTGTTTCGCGTGAATATACCTTGTTGCTCGACCCGCCTGAATACGCGGCGACGCGCACCAGCCAAGTGGCTAAGCCGATTGTCTTGCCGCAAAGCGTAACTGCCCCCGCCACAATACCAAGCGCGCCGGTTGCGGTTACGCAAGCCCCAGTACAAGTTTGGTCGGCACCTGCACCCAGCGTTGGCGAACAAACCGCGCCGGTTGAGGCAAACCCGATCGCGGTGGCCCCCGCCACTCGACGCCCGATCAAAGCACGCCCGCGTCCCGCAGCACCCGTGGCCCGCGCACCCGCTAACGCAGCGCCGCGGGCTTATGTCCCTGCGCCACCTAAACCAATGGCACCAAATAAATCAGCCAAACCGATTTCTCCGCCAACGGAAGCCGCGCCGCCTGCGCCGCCTAGCGCAGCGGTGCCAAAAAAGGAAATTGCTGGCGATGGCTTCCGCTTAAAATTATCCAGCGTAGAGATGGATATGTCGCCGACCAAAACGGCCACAGAAACCGACCGTCAGCGCATGCGCGCGCGCCAGTTATTACTGGAAACGCAATCGGATGATCAGACTGCCACCATTCTGGCGATGAAAAATAGTTTGAAGGGATTGGAAGCACAGTTGGCTGAGCTGCGGCGTCAAATGGCCGCCAAGAATGGCGCGCCGGTCGGCAATGTCGTCGGTATGCCGGAGATTGCGCCCGCACCTGCGTCCCCGTCCGCAGTAACTCCGCCGGCACCGCCAGACCTCGCGCCAACTGATGCGCCAACATCTGCCGCGATTTCTATACCCGTCGCGAAACCGTTGCCGGCCAAACCTGCAGTCAAAGCGAGTGAGTCTGAAATAGCGGCTGATTGGACCATTCCTGCTGCTGCGGCCGGTCTTGCTTCGATGCTGTTGATTGGCGCTGGGTTCATGCTGTGGCGGCGCAAAAAGAAAACGCCGTATCACGACCTGTACGCCGGCGATGATTCACTGGACAAAAAAATACCGGTGCCCCCGTCATCGGTCGGGCAATTTGACGAGAGTAAATTGTTCGAAGATGCTGCGCCAGACGAAGTGGAGCTGGAGGAAATCTTGCCACCGGGACCCAAACCGGAACCGGTCGTGGCAAAACCAGTACTCAAGCCGCTTGATTTGCCGGTGCCCACCCCGCCGGCAGAAGATAGTCGTGGCTCGACCGAAGCAACCGCACCCGATTCATTCAAAATGGCTTATCTGCGTGAACGCTTCCCGGAAATCGCGCAAGGCAGTTTACGCCTGGATAAACCCGACTCCTTAATTCAAGCCGCGAGACTTTATTATCAGGAAGATAATAATTCCGCCAAGGCTGCAGAGCTGCTCGAATATGCTATCGGTGAATATCCTCATGAAGTCCGCCCATGGCTGGCAGTGTTCGAAATTTATCGGCTAGAAAACCGTACAATTGATTTCGCCAATTTGGCCGTTCGCTTTAAAAAGAAATTTGAGCACGGCGGCTATTGGCCCAAAGTGCAGGCTATCGGGCGTCAAATCGAACCGCAAAATCCGATGTACGTCGCCGAAGAGTTTCAAACTGAACAGCGAGACGCAGAAGTCGCCGCTATTTCGGCCGAGGCAGAAAACTGGCTCAACGCGCCGCTTGATTTCACCCAGGATCTTTTGGGCGATGAATTACGCGATGCTTTGCTGAGCGAAGATTTCACGCCGCCCGCCGATAGCTCACCAGCCAAGTCCGCCGCAAAACCTGAAGGCCTATCTTTGGTTCCGGACGGGAAAAAGCCGGTTTGATCTCCTTATGAGCGCACTACCACCCTCCTCCACTCCGAGTGATCCGGTCGCCGCTTTAGCGCCGGTCAGCCTATGGGTGGCACGCCTTGGCGGCTTGGAAGGCCCGAATGCCCGTATCGCCCTGCTGCAAGCCTTGCGTTCACTCAATCGCGGCAACCTGTCACCTGACATACTGACCACATTGATGCAATTGGACGAGCAATGTCAGTCGATTCTGGATAAAGCCGAATCACGCATGAAAAGCAGCGGCAACGACATCATGGCCGAAAGCGCCATGAGCCGCGACATGCAGAATATTTATCAGGAATTTGCCGATGGCTACAAGCGCTTCATCGACGATTACCAAGCACAGTCTGCCGACAGCACGGCTGTTCCGGAAAGAATCAAGGAAATCACCGCGCGCAGTATTCATAGCCACTGCGGCCAGGCCAGCTGGACGTATTTTCTTAACGAAGCATTGCCGGAAAAATTCTGGCGCCAGTTGCATTCGCTGTATCTGTTTGCCGAACAAAACGGATTCGACAATAAAACGCTGGCTTGGTATGACGGCTACCCGACGACCGTGGCCAACCTGTATATGCGCATGTTGTTTCTCGACATGTTCAACACCGGCAATCTGACGCCGCAACAGATTTATATCGTCGATAGACGTTTGCACGACTGGTGTGCACAGATGAAGCTCGAACGCGATTACCTTGGCGACAAACACCAGCACCACGTCAATACGACCGAGCCGCGCGGCGTGCAGCGCGTCTCCGGCATTGAGCCATTGCAACTCGATAGCATGCGCTATCTCGACACCGGCGAATTAGGCACGCAAATCGCCCGCGCTAAAACCTCTATCCGCGATGGCAATCCGGATTCGGCGTTAGGGCTTAATCTCAGCCAGTTCCCGGTCGGTGAATATATCGATTTGTTGGATAAAATGGCACGTGTGTGCCCCAGCGCCGGCGGCATCAGTGCACAGCGCATGCATGATCGTGCGCGCGCCAAAACCATATCGGTCGAGTTAATGTTTGGCATGGATCAAATCATCGATGCTGTGCGCAACCGCTCCGCCAACCCCTTCAGCAGCGTAAAAAATATGGCGATGGTATTAGACAGTGCGGAAGAAGCGGATATCAAAATGTTCGGCTTCGTCACCGACCGCACGCGTTTATCCAAACTCGAATCGGCGGCATCCATAGCTCCCGACACGGGCTCGCCTTATAAGCTGCACGACCACAGTTTGGCCGGCTTTGGCGTCGCGACGGATAAAAATACGGCACGCACCGTGCCGCTCGGCGTCATCGTTGCGATCAGAGTCGCAGGCGATCCGCAATTAAAAATCGGTAGCGTTGTCCGAAAAGTACCGCATACCGATGAACAAGTGCTGATCGGCATCGAGATGATTTCGGCTAGCCCGGTACCGGTCATGCTGATACTTTATGACCCGGAATTTCCCACAGACATTTCCGATAAATCGATCGAAGCGTTATTTCTGCCCGCGCAATCGGGTCGCGCAGACAGTGTGCTGCTTCGTGCCGGACAATACTCTTCCAACACGCAATATAAATTGATCACTAAAAAAGGTTCGTTCATAATCCGCTTGAATCGCGTCATCAAACAAGGCACACATTGGGTGACGGCGGGTCTTGAAGTGGTTTCCAAACTAGCCAGTTAATTTCCCCGCCGCGCGCTTACGCCGCGCCTCCTTCGGGTCCGCCATCAGCGTCCGATATATTTCCACCCTGTCTTGATCACGCAATCGCGTATCCAATTTACACAGCCTGCCGAAAATACCCACCCGGTTTTTGTGTAAGTCGATGTCGGGAAATATCTCCAGGATTTTTGCTGCAGCAATCGCATCGGCGACGCACGCATCAGTGGGGAGTTGCAGCGGCAAAATCAGTTGTTTTTCTGGCGTGGCATAACACACTTCAATATTGATAAAGTCCTTCATGCTTTGTCAGCGCGTTGCAAATCATCCGCGCGTTGCAAAAATGCTTCGACAAAGGTATTGGCAATATAGTGGAACACTGGCCCGACCAACTTCTCAAGCAAGTGATTGGAAAACTCATATTCCAGATTGAATTCAATCTTGCACGCCTCGGCTGATAACGGTTTGAAGTACCAATGGCCGACCATATGCTTGAACGGTCCGTGCACCATTTCGATGTGCATCCACTCATGGCCGTCTTTGCGATTGCGCGTGGTGAAGCTTTGTTTAATGCCGTGATAATCGATTTTGATCACCGCCTGGGTGACGACGTCGCTGCGCTCGACAATCTCCGTGCCGCCGCACCAAGGCAGGAATTCCGGATATTTTTCCACGGCATCCACCAGCTGAAACATGGTTTCGGCCGGGTGTGACACGAGCATAGATTTTTTGACTTGGGCCATGAGTTTAATTGTTTGAAAGCTGCGGACAGCAAAGCTGATAAAATAAGGCTATTGTCTCTTAAAATTGACTTCAAATTAAGCCTTCCCGATGAGCATCGCACAAAATAAAAAAGCCTTTCACGATTTCTTTATCGAGGAAAAATACGAAGCAGGCATCGCGCTCGAAGGCTGGGAAGTTAAAGCCATTCGCGCGGCGCGGGCGCAACTCAAAGAAGCCTATGTGATTATCCGTGGCGGCGAATTGTTCATTATCGGTTGCCACATCAGCCCGCTGCCGACCACCTCCACCCACATTACGCCCGACCCGGTGCGCACACGCAAATTATTATTGCACGCGGAAGAAATCGCCAAACTGGTGATCAAAGTCGAGCGCGCGGGTTACACCATCGTGCCGATCAATTTGCATTTCAAAAAAGGCCGCATCAAACTGGAAATCGGTTTGGCCAAAGGCAAAAAACAACACGACAAACGCGATGCAGAAAAAGACCGTGAGTGGCAACGCGAGAAACAACGCGTGATGAAAACCAATGCAAAAAGTTGAATATAATCAATTACTTATATTATTATCTTTGAACGAATAAAATCTTGCTCGGCGAACCTATACTAATTCCGATTCACTGGTTACTATTAGCCCATAACTATTTTCAATAAAGGTTTTCCCGTCATGAAATATCTCGACGCATTCAAACTCGATAACAAAGTTGCTTTTATCACCGGCGGTTCGCGCGGACTCGGATTGGAAATTGCTGAAGCCTTGCACGAAGCCGGCGCCAAAGTCGCCTTAATGGCGCGACGCGAGGCCTACTTCGCGGAAGCACGGGTATCGATTCCCGACGCGCTGTGCATCATCGGCGACGTGTCGTCGGAAGATGACGTGAAGCGCGCGGTGGCCGAATGCGAAGCCAAATTGGGCGGCGTGGATATTTTAGTCAATGCCGCCGGCATTTCATGGGGCGCACCCGCAGTCGATATGCCGGCAGAAAAATTCCGCCAGGTGATGCAAGTCAACGTCGATGGTTCGTTTTACGCCGCCAAAGTCGTCGCACCGGGCATGATAAAAAAAGGCTACGGCAAAATCATCAACATCGCCTCAGTCGCCGGCATTAAAGGCGAGCCCGCCGACGTACTCGACGCAGTCGGTTACAGCAGCAGCAAAGCCGCCGTGATCGGCATGACCCGCGATCTCGCCAACAAATGGGGACAACACGGCATACGCGTCAACGCCATCGCGCCGGGATTTTTTCCGACCAAGATGACGGAGAAAGTCATTCCGCGCATTACCGAAAGATTGCAACAACACAACCCGTTGAAACGCGCCGGCAAACCGGGCGAAATCGGCGGCGTAGGTTTATTCCTCGCCTGCGCTGCATCCGATTACGTCAACGGCCACACCTTGGTGGTTGATGGCGGCGGCGTGGCATAACGCATTACAAAAAGATTTTTATATCATGAGCGAACAAAATATCGGCACCATGCCGGTTCAACAAAAACATCAGATTGATGTGGCTGTGTTGGAACAATACTTGCGTGCGCAAGTAGAAAATTTTTCCGGCCCGCTGACCATTGAGCAATTCAAAGGCGGCCAATCCAACCCGACGTTCAAACTCATCACGCCGACTAAAAATTATGTGCTGCGCGCCAAGCCGGGCCCAGTAGCGAAATTATTGCCATCAGCGCACGCAGTCGAGCGTGAATATAAAGTGCTCACCGCACTGCACGGCGGCGATGTGCCGGTGGCGAAAACCTATGCGCTATGCGAAGACGAAGGCATCATCGGCCGCGCGTTTTATATTATGGATTGCGTCGAAGGCCGCGTGTTGTGGGACCCTACCCTGCCCGGCTTTTCTAACGAAGAACGGCGCG
>JAYVJD010000004.1:0-2240 GCA_043769625.1 Pseudomonadota bacterium
GAACGTTGGACCGACATACGGCGGAATGCTGGACCGGCATCATGCCGGAATCATGGACCGGCTTCGCCGGAATGCGCAGGTGGAGATGCTTGCTCGAAGATTCGGCTCAAACGCCTGCCTCTACCCCCACTATTGCGCAAAACAATACCTCAAAGCACAGGTTTGTAGAAATCTTCATTTCGACAAAAACCTTGGCAACCCCCGTCGTTGCTGCGTTCGATATCTTTTCGGCCAAACACTACTTATCTCAAGCGGGTTTTTTGGGTGGTCGCAATCCCGGTGCGTATTCCGTTTCAATTTGGACACCCATTCCGGTAGAACGTGGACACGCGTTTTGATTCGATTTGATCTGCGATTCCGTCGACGTGAACGTTGCGCCGCAGTCGAATCGAAGTTGTTTCATGCGCTTTCAATCTCAAAGTCGTCGCTCAGTTCTCACAATTGGCCAATAGTGTGATTTCGAAAAGCAAATCTCGCCACCTGCCTGAAAGCCGACGCCCATATGGTGTTAGGCAAGGTTCAGACTTAGGCACGCAATTCAACGTCAAGGCCGCCACAACAAATAACTGAGGCCTACACGAATTTCACGAGTGCCGCGTTTGACGCACAGAATATGACAGGACCGAGCATGTCGTGGACTTAGTCGGGCTAAACGTCGGGCACGGATTGGCGAAATAGCGAGACCCCAATTGGCTTGTGCTAACCGTACAATTGGCGTTATCATTATCCTATGAGGATAGGTTAATTGACACAGCCGCCGGACGCCGAGCACACATTAGAATTTCTGCTTGCCTTCAACGGACGCGTACATCGTTACGCGGGTGGCTATTGGCTGAAATTCGAGATTGTGAGGGTAACGCCAAGCGAGACACGGCCGCACGGGTTGGATTACTCGTTCACGTTACATGGGCCCGACAACCGCCGCCTGATTGGTTTTGATAACGCACATACCGTTCCGGCCAAAGGCTCACGCTTTAAGAAGCGATCCATGGCGGCGGATCACTGGCACCGGGCAGAAACGGATGCGGGTGGGCCTTATGCTTTCGTCAATGCCGAACAATTGATTGATGATTTTTTTGATGAAGTCGAACGGGTGCTAAGCGAACGCGGTGTGCCGTTCGATAACGTTGAAGTAATTGAAGGAGATCGACCATGAAACAAGTCAAGATTCAAGGCCATGCGGCCTTGCGCAAGGAAATGAAAGCGGTTGCCCGTGGTGATAAAGTCGCGCCGAAGTCTGCCAGCGGTATCTCGTTTGACTCGGTTGATGCCTTGCTGCGTTTACTGACGCCACAAAACCGCGCACTACTGGCCGTCATTCGTGACAAAAAACCGCAGTCGATCGCCGAGCTGGCGGCATTGACGGGGCGCGCGGCACCTAACCTCACCCGGACCTTAGGTAAGCTTGAAGCCCTTGGATTCGTCCGCTTGACCAGTGTTAACCGGCGCAAGATCCCAACTACTGCCGTTCGTTCGCTCAAGATCAACATTGATCCATTCTCTCAGAATGATCGGTTGGTTGTGGCGTAACGCTATCGTTGCCTGGCTTTGATCCATGAAGATTTTGGAATATGTCGGTCTTGATACCACGAAGGTCAAGGCACAGTACGAAAAAATATGCGTCGCCATCGAACGCGACGATTTCCGCCAAGCGGACGTCAAAAAGCTCACGAATCTCACCCACGGAAACTTCTATCGCGCCAAACTCGACTACGGCAACCGGCTGCTGTTTACGCTGGTGCGCCATGGAGGCAGCACTTATGCCTTGATGCTGGAGGTGATCGAGCAACACGCTTACGACAAATCGCGTTTTTTGCGCGGCGCAGCAATCGACGACAGTAAAATTCCCGCCATCGACGTCGCCACCGCATGCGCACAAGCCAGCGATGTGCGTTATGTCCATCCTCAGCGACGCGACATTCACTTACTCGACATGTGATTTCGTTCGACGATGCGCAAGAAACCATTTATCGATTACCTCCGCCCCTTATTGTCGTCGGCAGTGCCGGCAGCGGCAAAACTGCGCTCACCTTAGAAAAGCTCAAACACGCCGAAGGCGAGGTCCTCTACGTCACCCATTCGGCGTATCTCACCCAAAGCGCCCGTGACCTCTATTACGGCCACGGTTTCGAGCACAGGGGGCAGACGGCCCATTTCATGTCGTTGCGCGCGTTTGTCGAAAGTCTGCGTGTGCCCGCCGGTCGGGAGGCCGGTTGGCCCGAATTCGCAACTTGGTTTAC
>JAYVJD010000005.1:0-6130 GCA_043769625.1 Pseudomonadota bacterium
GTGACACCAGCGATTTCCGCTTTGAACGAGCCATCGGCCACGGCGCGTTGCGCACGCTTAACTGATTCAGTTGCGAACGCATCTTGTTGCTCGCGCGTGAAGCCGTATTTCGCCGCCGTCGCGTCGGCGAAGATGCCCATCGACTTGCCGTCGTAAGCATTTTCCAATCCGTCGAACGCCATGTGATCTAATACTTTCATATGCCCATAGCGATAGCCAAGGCGCGCTTTGGGCAGCATGTGTGGTGCGTTGGTCATGGATTCCATACCACCGGCAATCATGATATCGGCGGAGCCGGCGATGATCTGGTCATGCGCCAACATGACGGCCTTCATACCCGAGCCGCAGACTTTATTCAGCGTCGAAGTGGGAATATTTTTCGACAAACCCGCGCCGAGTATGGCTTGGCGCGCCGGCGCCTGGCCGACGCCAGCAGGCAAGACGCAACCGATAATAGCTTCGGAAATATCTTCGCCTTTTAAGCCCGCTTGCTGCATGGCCGAGGTGATAGCTGCAGAGGCCAATTGCGGCGAAGTGAGCGAAACAAATTGGCCGGACATGCCGCCGATGGGGGTACGTTTTGCGGCGACGATAACGATGGGGTCAGACATGATGCTTCCTTTCAAGAAAATTAAATACCGCTAATGAGAATATCCATAGCGGCGACGAATTGCTGGTGATGTTCGCCAAGGTTGGTTACTTTGGGGCCGAGATAATTTGTTGGCAGACCGGCGCTCTCGGCGACTACTACTAAATATTTTTTTCCTAATACTTCGACTTCCGGCATCAAAGTGCTGATTTTCCCGCCAATAATTTTACCGCTCTTCAGTGGTGCAATCAGCCGGGTAGGTAAATCATCGAGCAAATCGTTTTGCAAGTTCATAATAAACGGTGCAACGGTTTTGCTGGCAGGATTAAGGTTTTTATATACGTCAAATTGAGCCATAGTCAGAATGTCCGCATGCCTTCGCTGAACACACCATGCTCTTCAACGTGACGGGTATATGCTTCAATCGCCTCGCGGTTCTCTTCCAGCCAGCGCTTACGCTTTTCGGCGCGGATATGTTGTTCGAGAGCCTCTTCTAATGTGCGGGACAAATTGATATTGAGCGCTTTGGCCTGTTCCAGCAAATCGGAATTAATGGAAAGATTGGCCGCTTTTTTCGGCGCGGCGGTGTCGTAAGTGGCAAGATTTTGACGGGCCTTCATCGGCTTATCCTCTGGGCGAGCAATGCGCATAGTCTATGCGCATCATTAGTCTATTGCAAGCCGCCAAAAATTACTGACTTTGTTCAAACAATTCTCTCCCGATCAACATCCTGCGAATCTCATTCGTCCCCGCGCCGATGTCGTACAACTTAGCGTCGCGCAATAATCTGCCGGTTGCGTAATCGTTGATGTAGCCGTTGCCGCCGAGCGATTGTATCGCTTCGAGCGTGACTTGCACGGCGGATTCGGAGCAGTAAAGCAAACAGGCGGCGGCGTCTTTGCGTTGCGAGCGACCATCATCGCACGCCTGTGCGACACGGTAGGCGAAGGCGCGTGAGGATTGCAAGCGCACATACATGTCGGCCAGTTTGCCTTGCATCAGTTCGAATAGGCCGATGGACTGCCCGAATTGTTTGCGTTCGTGAACGTAGGGCAGGGTGATGTCCATTGCGGCTTGCATGATGCCGATGGGACCGCCGGAGAGAATCACACGCTCGGTGTCGAGTCCGCGCATCAGGATTTGGGTGCCCGCATTAGGATTGCCGAGCACATTTTCCTCGGGGATTTCGCAATCCTCGAACACCAGTTCGCAGGTGTTGCTGCCGCGCATACCGAGCTTGTCGAGTTTTTGCGCGGTGGAAAAACCTTTGAACGTTTTTTCAATAATGAATGCGGTCATGGAGCGCGACGGAGAATCTTTGTCGGCGGTGCGCAGATAGACGATGAGCGTATCAGCATCAGGACCATTAGTAATCCACATTTTGTTGCCGTTGGCGATGTAGCGATCACCTTTTTTTTCTGCGCTGCAGGCCATTGAGCCGACGACGTCAGAGCCTGCGCCGGGTTCGCTCATCGCCAGCGCGCCGATGTGTTCGCCGCTGCATAGCTTGGGTAAATATTTTTTGCGTTGTGCTTCGCTGCCGTTGAGAAATAAATTGTTCACGCACAAATTGGAATGCGCGCCGTAACTCAAGCCGACTGACGCGGAGCCGCGCGACACTTCTTCTACCGCAACGGTGTGCGCCAGATATCCTAAACCGGTGCCGCCGTATTCTTCGCTCACCGTCATGCCAAGCAAACCGAGGTCGCCGAGTTTTCGCCACATCTCGTTAGGAAAATTATTGCTCTTGTCGATTTCCTGCGCGCGCGGCGCGAGTTCGGCATCGACAAATTTTCGTATCGAATCGCGTAGTGCGTCGAGTTCGTCGTTAATATGCGTGTCGTATATCATTATGTAAGCATTTGATTAAATTGAACTATTTATATGATATTAACGATGAGTTTTCCCAGCCCTTCAATTTCGCCGACCAGCTTATCGCCCGCCACGACTGCGCCGACGCCTGCCGGTGTGCCGGTCATAATCACGTCGCCGGGTTGCAGTGTATAAAAACGCGAGAGATAGGAAATCAAATCTGGCACGTTCCAGATCATGTCGCTCAGGTCGCCTTGCTGACGCATTACGCCATTTACTTCCAACGTGATGCGGCCTTTGGCGGGATGACCGCGATGCGAGGCGGGAAACACAGAACTCATCGGTGCAGATTGCGCAAACGATTTTCCTAAATCCCACGGCTGTCTTTTTTCTTTCGCGTCAGCCTGTAAATCGCGGCGGGTCATATCGAGCCCGACGGCGTAGCCATACACATGCTCCGATGATTTTTCCGGCGCAATATTCGCACCGGCTTTGCCGATCGCGACGACTAGTTCAATTTCATGATGAAAATTTTTCGTACTCGGCGGGTAATGAATATCGCCGCCATTCGGCACGATGGAATCCGCGGCCTTGGTGAAAAAAAACGGCGGTTGTTTATTCGGATCGCTGCCCATTTCTTTGGCGTGGTCAGCGTAATTTTGCCCAACGCAAAAAATATGGCGCACCGGAAAACGATCAGTAATGCCGACGATGGGTAAAGATGGAACGTCGAATGAGGCAATGGCGAAGGTCATAGGGAAGCTTTCGGTCGGTTATTTTTATTATCCTATCACTTTGCGCCGGCAAAGTCAGAGGCGGTCCAATATTGTTTAGAGAGCTCTGAATAAGTTCGATATCTAAGCAAGACTAGGCGCGAGCAAAAAATATCGACGCGGCATATATTAAATAGGTAAGGAGATATTTTTTGTGAGCAAGGACGTATTGCGACGCTATCGGACTCAATCAGCGTTTCCTTTAATAAGTCTCGATGTGTAAGCGCGCCTTGGCAACCAGATCGGGCTGAAGCTGAGTCCAGTCCAGGCCGTGTTGTGCACAAATTTCTTTGAATGCGGCTTTGACGCCGTCTTCCATGCCTTTCAAACCGCAGACATAAATAAAACAATTTTCGTCTTGCAATAGTTTCGCTACATCGGCGGCGCGGGCGCGAATTAAATCCTGCACATATTGTTTCGGCTGATTGGGTTCGCGAGACAAGGCAAAATTAATGTCGATAAAATCTTTGGGTAATTTCATCAACGGGCCGAAGTAGGGTAGTTCGTTTTGTGCGCGTGCGCCGAAGAACAACATGAGTTTTCCGTCGCTCTGTTGATCTTTGTGACGACGGCGGTATTCCGTCATCGCGCGCATCGGTGCAGAACCGGTGCCGGTGCAGATCATCAACAAGCTCGAGCCGGGATGGTTCGGCATCAGGAAGGTGGTGCCGTAAGGGCCGATGACGTTCACTTTCTCGCCGGCTTTTAAGTCGCACATGTAATTCGAGCCGACGCCGAGCGAGGCCTGACCTTGGTGATTTTCCGTTACGCGCTTAATGGTGAGCGAAATATTGTTGTAGCCAGGTCGTTCCCCATCGCGCGGGCTGGCGACGGAATATAGGCGTACATAGTGCGGCTTGCCATGTGCATCGAGACCGGATGGGAGGATGCCGATGCTTTGACCTTCTAGGACCGGAAATGGCGTGTTGCCGAAATCGAGTACGATGTGGCGAATGTCGCTTGATGCGTTATCGCCGGTAAGACGGAAATTTCCAGCGACGGTGGCGACTGCAGGCGTTTTATTTCCATACAAATTGATTTGCGCTTTTGCTGCCGACCACGGCGCAGCACCGGCACCGCCTTGACCTGCGCTGGCTTCGCCGGTCAAACGCGCTACGTCGTCTGGCAGATTATTTTCTGCGTTGGCTTGCGTCGCTGCTTGCGCGGGCAATTCATCCCACGACAATTGTTCTTCAAGCGAATAGGTGCTGGCTTTTTCCACATCGCGCCAATTGTCGATCGACCCAGTCGGACACGGCCCGATACATGCCATGCACAAATTACATTTGTCGAAATTGACCACGTAATTACGTGAGTCATGCGTAATCGCGCCGACCGGACAGGTTGCTTCACACGTGTTGCAACGGATGCAAATTTCCGGATCGATCAGATGTTGGCGGGCTAGAGTGGCGGTTGTCATTGTTGTAAATAGTTTAATATAATCAATTAGTTATGATGGTCAATTGAACCGCACATATTCCATACTAATCGGCTGCTTGTTAATTCCCATCGGTGGCGGCGCGATCCAGTTGGCGAATTTGCCCGGCTCGACGACGCGGCCCATCAGCGATGCGACATATCTGCGATCGGTTTCTGTAGGCAACCATTGGTTGACGTTTGCGTCCCATTCGCTTTGGCTGATGACGTTGCCTTCCGGCGACAATTTGATTCCTGCCAACGGGCCGATCAAACGATTAAACGCTTTATGCGGAACGATGAGCTGAAAATCGATGCCGGCTTTTTGCATCACGCGATTCCAGCGGCCAACGCCAGCGACGGTGTCGGCGATGTAATCGTCGCGCAGTTTCTCATTCAATGCGTTGAGTAGCGGCGCTTCGCGCGTGCCGAGCTTTCCATTGGCCACTTCGAGCACCTCGTAGCCGCGATCTTTTAATATATGGTCGTCGTTGATCTTGTTTTCTTCGTAACGGCCTTTGAGCCCGCTGCTATAAAAAGTGGCAGCGTTGGACGACACGTCTGAGCCAAATAAATCGAGCGTGACGCTGTAATGGAAATTCAAATAGCGTTGGATCGTGGGCAAGTCGATGACGCCAAGGTTGCGGATTTTCGCAACGTCTGCGCCGAGATTTTGCGCCATCACCTCGCAGGTACGCTGCAAGACGCGCATGATGCCGGACTCGCCGACGAACATATGATGCGCTTCTTCGGTCAGCATGAAGCGTGTGGTTCGCGCCAACGGATCGAATGCGGATTCAGCGAGAGCGGACAACTGGAACTTGCCATCACGGTCGGTGAAAAAAGTGAACATGAAAAATGCCAACCAGTCCGGTGTTTTTTCGTTAAATGCGCCAAGAATCCGCGGGTTGTCCGCGTCGCCAGACCGGCGAGTCAACATCGCATCCGCTTCTTCGCGCCCATCGCGACCAAAGTAACGATGGAGCAAATACACCATCGCCCACAAGTGACGGCCTTCTTCGACGTTAATCTGAAACAGGTTGCGCAAGTCGTACATCGACGGCGCTGTGAGGCCAAGATGACGTTGTTGTTCAACCGAAGCGGGCTCGGTGTCGCCTTGGGTCACGATAATGCGGCGCAAATTGGCGCGGTGTTCGCCCGGCACTTCTTGCCATGCCGCTTCGCCTTTGTGATCACCGAACGGAATCACGCGATTTTGTTCAGCAGGGTTCATGAAAATTCCCCAACGATAATCCGGCATTTTCACATGATCAAAATGCGCCCAACCGGAGGGATCGACGCTGATCGCAGTGCGCAAATACACGTCGTAATTTTTCGAATTATCCGGCCCCATGTCACCCCACCAATCAAGGAAAGCAGGCTGCCAATGTTCCAAGGCGCGTTGCAAAGTTTTATCGCTCTGCAAGTTGACGTTATTCGGGATTTTTTCTTGGTAATCAATAGCTGACATTTTGCTTTTCCTTAAAAATTAAATAACTAAAAATAATCAAACACGATTCATATCAAAAGCGGCCTTCTC
>JAYVJD010000006.1:0-2236 GCA_043769625.1 Pseudomonadota bacterium
GATCGCAGCGCGCGGTATCTTTTTTACATTGTCGAAGAAGTACAAAAGCGCGGCATGCCAACCGAAATCGCGTTGCTGCCGATGATCGAAAGCGCTTACAACCCGCAAGCGTATTCGCGCAGCCAGGCGGCGGGCATTTGGCAATTCGTTCCTGCCACCGGCAAACAATACGGCCTGCAACAAAATTGGTGGTATGACGGTCGCCGTGATGTGCTCGCCTCAACGCGCTCTGCGCTCAACTATCTGGAAAAATTACATCGCCAATTCGGCAATTGGGAACTCGCGCTCGCCGCCTACAACTGCGGCGAAGGCACGGTCGGCCGCGCCATCGCCGCCAACGCCGCACAAGGTTTACCTACTGATTACAAAAGTCTTGCCCTGCCCGATGAAGCACGCAACTATGTGCCCAAATTGTTGGCAGTGAAAAAAATCATCGCGCATCCA
This sequence comes from Pseudomonadota bacterium, assembly GCA_043769625.1. Lineage (GTDB taxonomy): Bacteria > Pseudomonadota > Gammaproteobacteria > Burkholderiales > JBEEJL01 > JBEEJL01. The sequence goes on from JAYVJD010000006.1 coordinate 445, forward strand.
GAACAATATGGCTTCGCTTTGCTTCATGTGCCCAACGCTGCCTACTTCACCACCATCGACATGCGCCAGCACATGGACACCAAACTCGCCGCAGACTTTGCCATGATGACGGTGAACGATTTCACTGCGCTCAATCCCGGCTATAACAAACCGGTAATGAGCGGCCACAGCGACCGCATATTGTTGCCGGTTGATCGCGTGGAAACTTTTGTGCGCAACTTGTCGCAGTATTCGCAGCCGCTCGTATCGTGGCAAGTTTACCAAGCAGCGAACGGGCAAAAGCTGGAAGACATCGCACAACGATTTAACACCAGTATCAGCAATCTGCGCGCGCATAATCCTATCGACGAAAAACGCAATAAGCTGCACGGCGCACATACGCTGCTGGTCCCGATTGCCTTCAAACGAATGCAAACGATGGCGGCACCCGCCAGCAGCACACCGACACAAGCGGAGACAGCGCTCGCCGCAGAAACCACAACGTCGGCCCTAACGCACACCGTCGTACAAGGCGACAGCCTCTACGCCATCGCGCGTCGTTACGGCATGAAAGTGGATGACTTGATGGCAATCAACAACCTCGACTCGCACGCGTTGAAGCTGGGACAGGTGATCCTGCTGGAAGCGAATACCGCAGCCGCACCGACTAAGACCGTCATAGCGGCACCGCCAGCCGTCCACGCCATCACTGGCGCAACCGTCATCGTGCAGCCCACGACACCCGCGACCACCCCAGCGGCAACGGCAGAACCAACCAAAACCAAACAAAAAACTTACGTCGTGCAATACGGCGATACCGTATCGGCCATTGCGCGCCAATTTGGCGTGGGGACACATGATTTGTTGAACTTGAATAACCTCAGCCCCACCCACATGTTGAAGCCCGGCATGATGATGAAAATTTCTGCGTCAAATTGAGTCTTTCAATAACAAAAATCAAAGGCCCGGCTTTGTCCGGGCTTTTTTTATTTCAAACAGAAAAGCAAATTCCCCTTAATCCCCCTTTTCCAAAGGGGAAATGAAGGGGTGAATTTATTTTTGTGCGGATATTCGACAGAGAGGAATCTAGTTTCCCCCTACTTTTCTCTACGCAAAGTATCTGAAAGTTTCCCCCTCTGAAAAAGGGGGATTCAAACTTTACCCGCACGCACCATTTCAAACGATGCACTTCCCGCCTCAGCACAGGCTAACCGCTACTTATTCGTCACTCGCGCTTTTTTCTGCAAATCCATATCGATATAGCGCCAGCCGTGGTGCATGAACGGATGTTTTTTATAGCCGACAATCCACGGATGCGCCATTTGGCTGCGCTGCATGACGACTTGCAGTTTCCAGGGTGCATAGACCAAAATTAAATTCGCCATGCGCTGATACAACTTTTGTCGTTCCGGTGTGTCGGGCATGCTGGCTGCCTGTTCATACAGCTTGTCATATTCGGGCAAGCTGAAGCGCGCGTAATTGCCTTGATTGATGCTTGATGTGGTCAGCAATTGCAAAAAATTTTCGCCGTCGGGATAATCCGCCACCCAGCCGTAGGGATTCATCTGAAACTCACCCGCGCGTACCATCTTGCGCAGGTCTTCCAGCTTCGCTTTGAGCAAATGGGTTTTGATGCCGACCGCCGCCATATTTTTTTTCCATAGCTCATCTTGCGGCCGATATTCTGCCGTTGGCGGCATGGCAATTTCCAGATCAAGCGGCGAGCCATCGGGCATGTCGCGCCAGCCGTCGCCGTCTTTATCGACATAACCATACAGATCGAGCAATGCCTTGGCCTTGCTCGGGTTGTATT
>JAYVJD010000007.1:0-15268 GCA_043769625.1 Pseudomonadota bacterium
CTGAATTTTACCTTCCGTGGCGATTCGCTGGGCTTGCCAGCCCAGCCTACGGTTACTGCATCATTTTTTTCCGCTCCAAGCTGTGAGAAATTCTTTCCAATGAGGCTCGGCAGATTTTTCCAACGTCGCACGCACCAATTCCATTTCGCGCTGATATTGCTCCTCCGAAAACACGCCGCGCATTTTCTGAAAGCGCAGGAATACGAGATAAGTATTCACCACGTCGGTTTCGCAATAATTTCTGATGGCGGCGATTTCACCGGCTTGATACGCGCTCCACACTTTGCTGCCGTCCATACCCAGTTTGCCTGGTAGCCCCATGAGTTGCGCGAGGTCGTCGAGCGGCGCGTTGGCGCGTGGCTGGTACATTGCTAACAAATCCATCAGGTCGAGATGTCGGCTGTGATAACGGCTGATGTAGTTATTCCATTTGAAGTCTTTGTCTTCTTCGCCCATGTCCCAATAACGCGACGTGGTGACGCCGTTTATCAGGCCGCGGTAATGCAGCACGGGTAAGTCGAAGCCGCCGCCGTTCCATGACACGATTTGCGGTGTGTATTTTTCGATGCCGTCGTAGAAACGTTGAATGAGTGTCGCCTCATTATCTTGCGCGGTGCCAAGGCTCCACACTTTGAATTCATTGCCCGCGCGCAACGCGCAGGAGATGGCGACGACGCGATGCAAATGCAATTGCAAAAAATCGCCACCGGTTTGTTGGCGGCGGCGTTGGAAGGCGAATTCGGCAACATCGTGATCACTCAACTCGGAACCGAGTTGGTGTAAGGTGCGCAAACCTGCGACGTCGGGGATGGTTTCAATATCAAAAACTAAAGTCGGCGTCACAGGTTTTCTTTATTTTTTACATCTAAAATAACTCAATATAATCAAATACTTAATAAGAATTCGTATTGATCACTTTTTCGTCCATTCTCCCGCTGCATTTTGGTAATACCAACCGCTTTGGGATTTGGAAATCCAGCGTGACGCGAACGTGGTTTTCACTTCGCTTTCCCATTCTGGATGTTTATTCGCTGTCGCAATTTCTTTATACAAGGCTGCGCGATCTTTGTTTTCATCCGCAACGGCAGAAGTCACTGATGGGCGTTGCGCCATCGGCACGGCTGCTGCCTCACGCACGGCGACCATACCATCTTTGGTCAAGCCCACTGCACCGCTGGCATAATGCGGCGCGAGCGCGTTGTGGCGCGCTTGCATGCCAGCCTTGAGCGCGGCGATAGCGGGCGTATTCACTTCAAGATCGGCTTGCTGTGCGAACACCGGCAAGGAGAGGAAAAACAAGCAGGCTAATGTGATCAGTGATTTCATGTTTACTCCTAAAAGCTTGAAGGATTATTTGGGTTGCACAGCGGGCGCTTCGGGCTTTTTCTCGCCCTGCTTCAGTTGCCATACTTCGTCGATGATTTTATCGGCCGCTTTTTCTGCCGCCGCCGCCGGAAAATAAATATTGATGGTAACGCAGGCACCAAGCATCACCAGCATGGCCGTGGCAGTAGTGAACGAAACGAATTTTATTTGCATGACCACTCCTTATTTTATAACTTGGGATTACCCGCTATTTGATGACCGGCGCGGCCGCGTTTTCCTGTGTGATGCGCGATACGCGCTCGAGCAACTCTTGCCAGCCGACAGTTCGATTGTAGCCCATCACCGTGATGGCCGGTATGCCACCCCCTTTAACGATTACATAGCCTTGCGGTGTACTCTCGACCCCGCTCATTTCACAAATATTATTACGCAGCTTGCAGGTGAGGCCAAGTTTGTCATAGCCAAACTGCTCGAAGAATTGCAGAAAGCTGCGCTGGATCGCTGCAGCGGCACCCGCGCCGCCGAGCGCGGAAATATTCTGCACCGCTTGTTGGCTGATTTTTTTTGCATAGTTACCGGGGCTGCTCATTGCGCTCGCATCCATACGCACCGGTTTCCATTTCACCAATTCCATCTCTGCAATACGCAAATCAACGCGGCCCTGCATTTTGCCGAAGGAGAATGCGGTGGTCATCAGCGCCAGATCGAGGTTGCGCGCATCGACATCAGCGGTGAAGCGCGGCGCATCGCCGAGCGCGCGATACAGCGCCACATCTTTGATAATGGCAAAACCATCGAGCAATTGGATCACCAACGCGCCGCCCATTTTGATATCGTGATTGGCGTATTCAACGGTAGGAATTTCGCCGGAAATATTGCCGCTCAGTTCCGGCAGCTTCATGGCTTTGGTCAGGTTAGTTAATGACAGTGGCGACAGTCCGCCGGAAAATTTCCACGTCCATTCGCCTTTGGTCTCTGCCGCCTTGAAGTCTTTGATCTCCAGTTTGCCGTCGAAAATGGGCACGATCAGACGCGGCATGGTGAAGTCATAGCCATTCATAGTCACCGGCGTATCGACTGTGCCGAGCGGGACGTTAAGCATTTTGGCCGAGGCAAAACGAATGCGTGCATCACGCTTTTCGTTCAGCTTCCACGGTAAATCCAGTTGCAATCCACTGACCGCAAAACGGTTATTGGCGTCGTCGAATTGCGCGTCACGTAAGCTTAAATCGAAGACGGTAATCTCATCATTTTTTTGCACCCAATCAATATCTCCATTGCCTTTGACCGTCATGGCATTGAACGCAGTTTTCTCCAAATAGGGTTTGAGTATCACTTTGTAGAGCGGATCGAGATTGATACCTTTTCCGGTCATGCGGAAATCGCTCATTGTTTTCGCGTTGAGATCCCAGGCAAAGGCAATATTGGCAGCGCCGATTTCGGCCAGTTGTAAATTGGCGCTCTCAATGCGCAGAGATTTTTCGTCGAAGGCACCGGTAAAATTTAATGTGTGACCGCCCTTTTCAAAATACAGCGGCGACCACAATGCTTCGCCCGCGCGGTAATCCAAATCCGCCTGGAAACACCATGCGTCTCCCTCGCGCGTAGCATTGCCCTTGAGCGCAAGGGCAATTTTTTCACCAGCTCGCAATCCATCCTTGTCGGAAAAAAATACATCGCTAGCAACCAAATCCGGCTCAATCCGTAAACGGTTAGCGCTATTTTTGATCACGACGGTTCCGTTTATCGCGCCCTGAGTAGGCTTAGGCGAGCTAGCCGATAAAAATTCTGCGGCGCGATTGAGCTGGGCGTTGTTGATGGTGAGTCGCGCGCTTAGATCGGCGCTGGAGAAATCAAAACGGCCTATGACGCTTTCATCGGCGCTAGGTTTTAGCGTGAAGTCTGCTTGCTGGCCTTGCGTGTCAAGGCGAAATGTAATCGCGGTTTTTTCTTTTGCCACGGCAAGATTGCCATCGGCACAGGCCACACTACGCGCATCAACTTGGAGTTGTGCGCAATCAAAACTAAGCGATTTGAATGGCCGCGCACCAATTTGCAATTCGGTCGCTTGAAATTTTATCGGGCCAGAAACAGGTTGCTCGATATGCAACTGAACTTGTTTGAGGGCGTAGCCGTCGCCGGAAATTTTATCGGCCGAAATTGAAATGTCGCTGATCGCCAGCGCAGGCGAGCCAACCAGCGTGACGAGGATACCAAGCCACGCTAATCGAATTACAAATAATTTAATATAATCAATGAGTTGCAAAATACATTGATTGCCACAAAAATCGGCAAATGAATGAAGACAAGCTTCAGTTTACTCGGGAAGCGGTTCCGATGTCATCAAGCGCTCTTCGGTTAATGGAAAATGATTAATGATGTCTTCGAACTGGTGACTCGGTAAGGGCTTACTGAAGTGATAACCTTGCACGCGATCGCAATGATTGTTGCGTAGGAACAAAGCTTGCTCGGCGGTTTCAACGCCCTCGGCCACCACGCGAATTTCCAGCCCATGCGCCATTTGAATAATGGCGCGAATGATCGCGGCATTGTCGCTATCCAAGGTTGATTCTGAAATAAAGCTGCGATCAATTTTCAGGCTGTCGATCGAAAAACGTTTGAGATACGCCAATGACGAATAACCCGTACCAAAGTCATCAATCGAAAACGAAATACCCATGCTACTCAATTCATTCAACATGCGCACCGCTTGGTCCGGATGTTGCATGACCATACTTTCGGTAATTTCCAGTTCCAATAATTGCGGCGCCAAGCCGGTTTCTTCCAACACGCGCGTCACCATATCGACGAGGCTGGGTTGAAATTGTCGTGCGGATAAATTGACCGAGACGCGTAGCGGGCCATATCCCATTTCATGCCATCTGCGATTTTGCTCGCAGGCCTCGCGCAGCACCCATTCGCCAATCGAAACGATCAAGCCAGTTTCTTCCGCGATCGTCATAAATACACCGGGCAACAGCAGCCCCTGCTCGGGGTGTTGCCAGCGCAATAAGGCTTCCATGCCGACTAAATAGCCCGTCTCCAAATTCACAATCGGCTGGTAATGCAATACCATTTCGTCACGATTGACTGCACGGCGCAACGCAGACTCCAGGCGCAAACGATCAACCGAATTAAAATCGAGCAATGAAGTATAAAACTGATAATTATTTTTACCCAACTCTTTGGCGCGATACATCGCGACGTCGGCGTGACGCAGTAATTCTTGCGCGCTTATGCCGTGTTGCGGGAAAGTGCTGATACCGACGCTGGTGGTCAGGTCGTATTCCTGCTCTTCCAGTATGAATGGCTTGGCGACGGCTTTGAGAATCTTGTCGCTCACTGCGCACAAATCTTGCATCGACTGCCAGTCTTCAATCAACACGACAAACTCATCGCCGCCTAATCGCGCCACAATATCGCTGTCGCGTAATACACCTTTTAGTCGTTGAGAAATATCCTGCAATAAATAGTCGCCATAATCATGACCGAGGCTGTCATTAATATTTTTGAACCGATCAAGATCGATAAACATGACGGCCAGTTTGGCATCTTTACGCGCAGCCACGCGAATAGCATGCTGCAATGAATGATTGAAACTGGCGCGATTGGGCAAGCCGGTCAGTTCATCGTGCTGCGCCAAATATTCCGCGCGCAACTCGGACAGCTTGCGCTCATTTATGTCTATCACGGTGCCCGCTACACGTAGCGCTATGCCGTCCTCACCGCGTTCGACAACTTTCGCGTGGCTAAGAATCCAACGCCAATTATCTTTATCGGTCTTCAGGCGATGTTCGATTTTGTACGAGTCAGTTCGGCCTTTAACCACATCAACATAGGCGTCATGCACCAATTTCACTTCGTCTGGATGCACGCGGCCCAGAAGGTCAACCAAGGTAGTCTGGAATACACCTGACTCAAGCTCCATGATCAATGACCAGCGTTCATTGAAAAATACTCTGCCCGACATCAAGTCAACATCGTAAAAGGCCAAGTCCGATGCGCCGATGGCCAGCACTAATTTTTCGTTCGCTTGAGCTAAATCCTTTTGCGCTGTCGCGTTGTTGCGTTCAATTGTATTGGTTTGGTTTTTCAATTCAGCGGCGTGCACATGCGGCTCGGAATAAATCGCGTAGGTGGCGCTGAGATGCTGCAATAACGTATGCCATTGGTCCGGCGTAGGCGGATTGCGCAAAGGATCAGTCAGGCCGACGTTATTTAGCTGGACAAGTAATTCTTCGTTTAACGGGATGGACGCGTTCATGCGGTCTCTCCCCTCAATGCGGATAAACCCATATCGCTGAAAATCGGAATGATGATTGCCGCATGAAAATGCGACGAATTGCTGCTGGCTGTTTGCACTTTTGCCCCCGCGTCAGTGCTTGTTATCAAAAAACTACTGGTTTTTACGACTGTCGAATTATACCTTTATACATTTTTCACGAATGTGAACTTAGTCACACACTATCGCCAAAAATCATCTTTAACAATTAAGATCGTGTTCATTTACATTGATTATGCTGGGAACACACCCGTGGACAAATAACGATCGCCACGATCACAAACGATATGCACAATCACCGCATTTTTCACCGCTTTTGAAATTTGCAGCGCAGCCCACAAGCCGCCGCCTGATGACACACCGGCAAATATGCCCTCTTCTTTTGCCAATCGGCGCATATGTTCTTCTGCGTCGGCTTGCGTCACTTCGAGGATTTGATCGACACCTTTGCGGTCATAAATCTTCGGCAAATACGCTTCGGGCCATTTGCGGATCCCTGGCACTTGCGCGCCATCTGCGGGTTGGACGCCGATAATCTGAATGGCGGGATTTTTTTCTCTTAGATATTTGCCAACCCCCATGATGGTGCCAGTCGTACCCATTGTGGCGATAAAATGCGTGACCTTTCCTTCTGTATCGCGCCAAATTTCTGGGCCGGTGCCTTCGTAATGCGCGCGTGGGTTATCCGGATTAGCGAATTGATCAAGGATGATGCCTTTTCCTTCATCGCGCATTTTTTCGGCGATGTCACGTGCGGTTTCCATGCCGCCTTCTTTCGGCGTCAAAACAATCTGCGCCCCAAACGCCGCCATGCTCTGGCGGCGTTCAATCGATAAATGCTCGGGCATGATTAACACCATTTTGTAGCCGCGCATCGCCGCCGCCATCGCCAACGCGATGCCGGTATTGCCGCTGGTAGCTTCGATCAAGGTGTCGCTGGGCTTGATGTCGCCGCGCTGTTCGGCACGGGCGATCATCGATAGTGCAGGCCGGTCTTTGACCGACCCGGCCGGATTATTCCCTTCCAGCTTGGCCAAAATAATATTGCTGGTGTCGCCGGGTATGCGCTTCAAGTGCACCAAAGGCGTATTGCCGACAAAGTCTTCGAGAGTGTGGATTTTCACGATGTTCCGATCTGCCATTTAGGTTTGTCGCTATTATCCCACAGGCGGCCGAGCGAGTCTGTCTCGCAGCCGCGCCAAAAACAAAAAGCCCCGCTCGGAGGCGGGGCTTTCCGTGAAACGCGGTAAAAAAATTAGTTCTTTTTCGCGTCGTCTTTTTTGTCGGCTTTAGCAGGCTTATCTTCATTAGCGTCTTTTGCAGCAGCTTTCTTTTCAGCTTTGGCTTCTTTAGCTTCTTTAGCAGCGGCGGCTTTCTTGGCGGCTTTTTCAGCTTTGGCTTCTTTAGCAGCGTCAGCTTTAGATGGCTTGTCTGCTTTTACGTCTTTAGCAGCATCAGCTTTCTTTTCTGCTTTATCTTCTTTAGCAGCGTCAGCTTTTTTGTCGGCTTTGGCTTCTTTAGCAGCGTCAGCTTTCTTTTCAGCTTTGGTTTCTTTAGCAGCGTCAGCTTTCATGTCTTTCTTGTCAGCTTTAGCGTCTTTAGCAGCGTCGTCTTTCTTGACTGCTTTTTCATCAGCTTTTACTTCTTTTTTGTCTGCATTTTTTGCAGCGGCGGCCATGGCTGGTTCCGCTTTTTTATCAGCAGCAGGCGCGGCGGCTTTTGCAGCAGCGGCAGCGGCTGGAGCAGCGGCAGCAGGAGCAGCTTTAGCAGCAGCAGGCGTAGCGGCAGCAGCAGCAGGCGCAGCTTTTTCAGCCTTCACGTCTTTTTTCGCATCTTTAGCATCTGCTTTAACGTCAGCTTTTGCATCGGCTTTTTTCTCAGCGGCTTTTGCCGGCGTAGAAGCACCAGACAGGCTTACATCGCCACGGAATTTGTCGATGGTGGCTTTGCCAACACCTTCAACTTTGTCGAGGTCATCAACCGACTTGAAAGGGCCGTTTTTAGCACGGTAATCAAGAATAGCTTGTGCTTTTACTGGACCGATGCCGTCAAGGGCTTCGAGTTCAGCTTTAGTGGCGGTATTTACGTTAACTGCGGCAAACGCCATGCCGGTGAAGGCAAAGAACGCTACCAGAGAGATTAAAAGCTTTTTCATATTTACTCCTACGTTAAAAAAATAATGGTTTTTTTTGAGCGGTTGGCACGCCAGCCCATTTTTCTGGAAGAGTTTGGTCGCCGTTGCCCCTACCAAACCCTTGTTTCCCCAGATAATGGCTACTAAACGACTACCGGGGAATCTGGTTGACTGCGCTTTATATCCTTAGGCACGCCCTGCGTCAAGTAATTCTCTGACATAGCGCGAAACGCCCTGCTCAACCGATAAAAAGGGGGCACCATAACCTGCCTTACGGAGGGCGCTCATGTCGGCTTGGGTAAAGCTTTGGTATTTACCTTTTAGCGCGGCGGGAAACGACACATATTCGATCATGCCCTTGGCTTTCGCTTCGGCCAGACTAAGGCTGGTTTCTGTATTGGCGACACGGCAGGCATTGATGGTTGCCAGCGCGATATCGTTATAGGTCTGCCCGCGTCCCGTGCCTAAATTAAAAACGCCAGATAATTGCGGCTGGTCGAGAAAATGCAAATTCACCTTTACCACGTCTTCAACAGAGACAAAGTCACGGGTTTGTTCACCGTCGGCATAACCGCCGCTGCCTTCGAATAATTTCACTTTGCCTTCCGTGCGGAATTGATTGAAGAAGTGCCACGCGACGGACGCCATGCGGCCTTTATGCGCTTCGCGCGAGCCATAGACGTTGAAATAACGAAAACCAGCAATTTGCGAACCGGCGCTGGGCAAGCGATTGCGGACATATTGGTCGAATAAAAATTTCGAGTAGCCGTAAATATTCAACGGCGCTTCATTTGCGCGGACTTCGGTGAAATTTTTTCCACTGCCGTAAACCGAGGCGGACGAGGCGTAGATAAACGGTATTTTTTGCTGCAAACATTTTTCCAACAAGCTGACGGAATAACGATAATTGTTTTCCATCATATACACGCCGTCGGTTTCCATGGTGTCGGAGCAGGCGCCCTGGTGCAAAACAGCACGAATATTTTTCGGCAAATCGTCGCGTTTTATGCGCGCGAGAAATTCCTGCTTGTCGAAATAATCGACAATATCGCAATCAACCAGGTTGGTAAATTTGTCTGCACTGGCAAAATCATCGATAGCGATAATATTTTTTTCGCCGCGCAGATTGAGCGCTTTAACGAGATTTGCGCCAATAAATCCTGCGGCGCCGGTAACTAAAATAGTCATATTAATCAATAAGTTATGTTTAAAGGCGGGCAGACTGCAATTCGTCGCGGCTGACCGTCGCAGTACCCAATTTGCCAACCACAATACTCGCTGCGCGATTGGCGATATGCACAGCATCACGCAGACTTAGGCCGGTTGCCAGCATTAAGCCCAGCGTCGCAATCACAGTATCGCCGGCGCCGGACACATCAAACACTTCGCGCGCGCGCGCAGGTTCATGCATAACATCGTTTTGCTGAAACAGCGACATGCCTTCTTCGCTGCGCGTCACTAACAAAGCTTGCAAGCCCAGTTCGCGTCTCAGCGCTTCGGCTTTTTGCGTGAACTGTGCTTCGTCGGTCCAGCGTCCAGCGACTTCTCTGAATTCGCCGCGATTCGGCGTGAGTAAAGTCGCGCCTTTATAGCGCGCATAGTCATCGCCTTTCGGATCGACTAACACCGGTATTTTCGCTTGGTTACAAAGTGCAATCATTTGCGCGATGTGCGCCAATCCGCCTTTGCCGTAGTCGGACAATATCACCACATGGCTCTCGGCCAGCATGCGCTCGAAGTCGCGCAACTTTCCCGCCAGCACTTCGCTCGAGGGCGGCGTTTCGAAATCGACGCGCAATAATTGTTGCTGGCGGCCGATGACGCGTAATTTCACCGTAGTGGATAAGTCCGCATCGGGATGTAACACAGCGTTCACATTGCCGGCCTTGAGCAAGGCGCCGAGTGATTGTGCCGCCTCATCTTTGCCGACGACTGACAACAAACTCGCATGGCCACCGAGCGCCGCGACGTTACGCGCGACGTTGGCTGCGCCGCCGGGACGCTCTTCAGTGCGCGTGACATGCACGACGGGCACCGGCGCTTCGGGCGAAATGCGGCTCACTTCGCCGAACCAGTAGCGATCCAACATCACATCACCGACCACCAGCACGCGCGCGTTAGCGAGCGCGGCGGCTTGAGGCAGTTTTAGCGATACAACCTGGCTCATGGCTGTGGGCGACCGATGCCGTAATATTCGATGCCCTGCTGTTGCATATCCTGCGGAACATATAAATTTCTGCCGTCAAAAATCAACGGATTTTTCAAGCCGGATTTAATCGCGGCAAAATCTGGCGTGCGGAATTCTTTCCACTCGGTCACAATCGCTAACGCATCCGCGCCATTCAGCGCATCGCGCATTGATGTTGCAAAGCGAATACGCTTGTCGTCTTTATAAATACGCTGCGCTTCATGCGTCGCCACGGGATCGTATGCCGCGACTGTGGCACCGTGTTTCCACAAACCGTCGATCAGCACGCGGCTCGGCGCTTCGCGCATATCATCAGTTTTCGGCTTGAACGCCAAGCCCCACAATGCGAAATGCTTGCCGGAAAGATCATTGTTGAATCGCTTAAGAATTTTTTGCAGCAATACTGTCTTCTGGCGCTCGTTCGCGCTTTCTACCGCTTCAAGAATTTTCAGATCAAAATTATTTTGTCGTGCCGTGCGCTGCAACGCCTGCACGTCTTTGGGGAAACACGAGCCGCCGTAACCGACGCCAGGATATAAAAAATCATAACCTATGCGCGGGTCAGAGCCGATGCCCAAACGGACATGCTCAATATCCGCACCTAATTTTTCCGCTAGCAAGGCCATTTCATTCATGAACGAAATGCGCGTCGCCAACATAGCGTTGGCGGCGTATTTAGTCATCTCGGCTGATTTGATGTCCATCACCAGGATGCGATCGTGGTTACGTTGAAACGGCGAGTAAAGCGCGCGCATGACTTTCGCGCCATGTTCATCTTCAACCCCGACGACCACACGCGCGGGACGCATGAAGTCATCAATCGCTGCGCCTTCCTTGAGAAACTCAGGATTCGATACGACCGAAAAAGTGGTTTTTTCGCCGCGCAAATTTAATTCTTCTTTCACCGCCGCGCGCACTTTATCGGCTGTGCCGACTGGCACCGTGGATTTATCCACAATGACTTTCGGGCTGGTCATATATTTACCGATGTTACGCGCAGCCGCCGTGACGTACTTCAAATCGGCCGAACCGTCTTCATCCGGCGGCGTGCCGACGGCAATAAACTGAACGTCACCAAACGCGACGCTCTCGGCTATGTCGGTGGTGAAATGTAAGCGCCCCGCAGCGATATTATGCTTGAGCATATCTTCCAGGCCCGGCTCGTAAATCGGCACACCGCCCGATTGCAGTAATTTGATTTTGGCTGCGTCCACGTCGAGACACAACACATCATTGCCGAGTTCAGCGAAGCATACGCCGCTAACCAGACCCACATAGCCCGTTCCAATAATGGTTATTTTCATTGCATTTCCTTCATGTTATTAATGTCTTGAATAATCGCGTTAAGTGTTGCCAATGGATCCACTGCCTGTGTAATGGGTCGGCCGATGACCAGATAATCGGCCCCGGCGCGTAGAGCGTCTTGCGGTGTCAGCACGCGGGTTTGATCGTCTTTCGCCGCCCCTGCCAGACGAATGCCTGGCGTCACCAAAGCAAACGGGGCGGCAATGTGACTGCGTAACATTGTCGCTTCCTGCGAAGAGCAGACCACGCCATCCAAGTCGCACTTTTTTGCCAGCGTTGCCAAACGTAAAACATTGTCCGCCGCTGAACCTTGCAGACCAACGGACGCGACGTCATTATCACTCAAGCTGGTGAGGATGGTCACGCCGATCAATAAAGGTTTATGTGCTGAATGGTTGATGGCCTCACGCGCTGCACGCAGCATGGCCTCGCCACCTAGCGCATGGACGTTGAGCATCCACACACCCAGTGAAGCGGCGGCTTTGCAGGCGCTCGCAGCGGTGTTGGGAATATCATGAAATTTTAGATCGAGAAACACATCGAAACCGCCCTTCACCAACGACTCGACCAACTGCGGCCCGGCGACGGTGAATAATTCTTTGCCAACTTTTACCCGACAAAGCTTTGAGTCGAGCCGCGCCACGAGATCAAGCGCCATTTTAGCCTGAGGAAAATCGAGCGCAACAATAATGGGTTTATTTGGCATGATGGTTATTCGGATTATTTTAAGCGCGTCTGCACCAATTCCAACTCAGCGTTGCGTCTCGGCGGATAGGTATCCCAACCGCCACATGCGGGGCAATGCCAATAAAACTGGCGGCCGCGAAAGCCGCAGGCTTCGCATTGATACAAGGCCATACGTGTGGTGTGGCTATGCAGAATATCTTTGACCATTTGCACGTCGCTGCGCTCTTCGACCGGTGTTTCCATCAAGCGCGCTTCGACTAATTTATCCAGGCCGAGCAAAGTTGGGTTGCGGCGCAAATCATCGCGCACTAATTTATATGCACTGGCGGCGCCCTCGGTTTCGAGCATGGCTTGAAATACGACGTTGAGTAAATCAAGTCCCGGATAGCGCTCCTGAAAGCCACGTAACAGGCTTAAACCCTCCGTCAGCTTTCCTTGTGCACGATAGCTTTGCAATAAATTTTCCGCCACCAAGCCTAAATGCTCTGGGCTTTGTGCTTCAATATTTTTCCAAATCTCCACTGCTTGCTCGTGTTTGCCTTCTTTGGCCGCCCATTCGCCGAGCAAGATATTGGCGCGTACGCATTTACGATTCGTCGCCAATGCTTGCTGCACATATTCATGCGCTTTTTCATGTCGTGCATGCACGTATTCGGTCGTCGCAAGTTCGCAATAATAGTTGGCAATTTCGCTTTGAAAATTTCGTGTCGAAGAACCCTCTAGTTCGCGCGCGATCGGAACGGCTTTAAGCCAATCTTTTTCTTGCCGATAAATATCCAGCAGCGCCTTTAAACTCGCTTGTCGATGCGGCGTATCGATTAACGCGGAAAAAATTTGTTCCGCGCGATCGAGCAATCCAGCTTTGAGATAATCCTGCGCCAAATCGAATTGCGCCACTTGTTTTTGCTCGGCGGTCAAGTCGCTACGCTCGGTGAGGTTGTGATGCATGCGGATGGCGCGATCGACTTCGCCACGCCGACGAAACAAACTGCCGAGGGCAAATTGCAATTCCACTGTATTGGGGTCGAGCTTGGAGACTTCGATGAACGCGTCGATGGCTTTATCCGGCTGCTCGTTCAGCAAAAAATTCAGGCCTTTGAAATACGAAGCAGGCAAAGTGCGCGACTCGGATAGAAGCTGCTTGATATCAATCCTGGCGGCAAGCCAGCCGAGTCCGAACACCACGGGCAGCGCGAGCAACCACCAAAATTCAAATTCCATTGCTAGCGCCCTGGCGATAAATCAGCAGTAGTGAAGGCAGAAAAATGGTCATGGCCCAGCGACTAGCGATTGGAAGAAGGAAATCGATCGGGGGAATCTGTAAAGCCCTGCGCTTGCGCGGCCTGGTCTTTGGCGTTTTTTTTCAACGCTCGATTTAGTGCGGCTACTTCGCGTTTTTGTTTATACAAGGTGGGAGAGATGGCGAGGAGCGCAGCGAATACGCCGACGATAAAAAATGCCAATATAATCAATATGATAGGAGCGCGCCATACGTAGCCAAAATAGCTCAACGAGACGACCTCGGCGTTTTGAAAGGCAAAGCCTGCCAACAAAACCACCAGCAGTAAGCGAATAATCCAGGAAAGATATTGCACGATAGTCAGCCAAATTAAACGGCCTTGCGGCCGTTGCGAAAGAAACGTGAAAAAAGCGGCATCATCGTCTCACGATGAGCCGCTTGATTAACGAAATTCAGCCGGCCACAAGCCAGATTAAGGCTGTGCCCCCGCCTTATCAACACGCTCACGCAATTCCTTGCCGGCTTTGAAGTGGGGGACATACTTTGCGGGTACGCTCACTTTTTCGCCGGTTTTAGGATTGCGCCCGGTGCGACTCGGTCGATGGTTCAAGCCGAAACTGCCGAATCCCCGTATTTCGATGCGCTCGCCGTTGGACAGGCTTTTGGCCATGGCATCCAACATCGTTTTCACGGCGAGCTCAGCGTCTTTGGAGACCAGCTGCGGATAGCGCTGGCTTAGCAAATTGATCAGTTCTGACTTTGTCATAGGTTTTATTGATCTGTAGGTTTGTTATCGAGCTTGGCTTTCAGCAGCGCGCCAAGATTAGTAGTACCTGCATTGCCGGCGCTTTCGGCGGTTACTTTCTTCATTGCTACGCTCTCTTCAGCCGCATCTTTGGCTTTTATCGAGAGATTAATGTTACGGGTTTTACGGTCAACGTTGACGATTATGGCTTCCACTTCGTCGCCTTCTTTCAGATGCGTGCGGATGTCTTCCACGCGGTCACGCGATACTTCAGAAGCACGCAAATAACCTTCGATGTCGGTGTCGAGTTCAATCGTCGCGCCTTTGGCGTCAATAGCTTTCACTTTACCCTTAACGATGGCGCCTTTGTCATTCGCGCTGACGTAGTTGGTAAAGGGGTCGCCGTCCATCTGTTTCACGCCGAGTGAAATACGCTCGCGCTCCATGTCCATGGACAGAACGGTAGCTTCAATTTCATCGCCTTTTTTGTAATTGTGAACCGCTTCTTCGCCCGGCAATGTCCACGACAAGTCTGATAAATGGACCAAGCCATCAATACCGCCAGGCAAACCGATGAATACGCCAAAATCGGTAATCGATTTAATCTGGCCTTTCACTTTGTCGCCCTTTTTGTGGTTCATCGCAAAATCTTCCCACGGATTCGACTGGCACTGTTTCATACCGAGTGAAATACGACGACGTTCTTCGTCGATTTCCAGAATCATGACTTCGACTTCATCGCCAAGCTGAACAACCTTTGACGGATGCACGTTTTTGTTAGTCCAATCCATTTCGGACACGTGGACCAAGCCTTCAATACCTTGTTCGATTTCAACAAACGCGCCGTAGTCGGTCAGGTTAGTCACTTTACCGAACAGACGGGTGTGTTGCGGGTAACGACGGCCGAGGCCAACCCAAGGATCGTCGCCCAGTTGTTTCATGCCCAATGAGACACGGTTTTTCTCTTGATCAAACTTGAGGATCTTGGCTTCGACTTCATCGCCGACATTCAATACTTCGGATGGGTGCTTCACGCGACGCCATGCCAGATCGGTGATGTGCAATAGGCCGTCAATACCGCCCAAGTCAACGAACGCGCCGTAGTCGGTGATATTCTTGACGATACCCTTGACCACTGCGCCTTCTTTCAGCGTGTCGAGCAATACCTGACGGTCCGCGCCTTGCGATTGTTCCATCACAGCACGGCGTGATACCACGACGTTGTTACGTTTGCGGTCCAGCTTGATGACCTTGAATTCCATTTCCTTATTTTCATAAGGTGTGGTGTCCTTGACCGGACGGATATCCACCAGCGAACCGGGCAGGAAGGCGCGAATACCGTTAATCATTGCGGTCAGTCC
>JAYVJD010000008.1:0-6101 GCA_043769625.1 Pseudomonadota bacterium
CCTGATTTTGGTAGCGCGAGGGCGCGCTGCAATTCTTCTGTGCTCTCATTTTCACCCAGAGCATAGTTGAGGTGCGACACGGCGCGGTAGCGCAAGCGCGTATTGATGGGCGTGGCGGTCAGGAGCTGATAGTCGGGGGTGATGCGCAGACCCGCCGGTGTTTGTGCCGGGAGATCCAGCGCGAAAGCCCACGGTTTTTCTGAGGCTTCCATGGTGACGTTATAACGAATGCTATTGCCGCTAGGCGTGAAAGTCGCGTTTTCTTTCGGATAACTTTTGCGCATGCGCCAGATATTATTCTCGATATCCCACATCACCGGTCCGCGCCAATACAGCGCAGAGGGCTAGGGCAGTGGCCCGTCAAATTCGACGCGGAAGGCGACTTCGCTAGATAGCGCCAGTTCGTTCACATTGCCGATTTCCAGTTTTTCACTCAAGCCGGATTTCGACACATGTTTCGTTTGCGGCATACTCCAAAGCGGCCCGCCAGCACGCGGAAACAGAATAAATAAAATCAACATCATCGGTACAGCTTGGATCAACAGGCGTGCAGCGGGCAGCAGACGCTCGCGAAAACCGGCGGCGTTATCGCTGCGATGCAGGCCGACCATCGCCGCAGTGATCAACCACGCGACGAGTAAAGCATAAGCGCCGAGCTCAATCGATTGCGAATACAAGAACTCGGTCAGCACCATGAAGTAACCCAGGAAAGCCGTGAGCATCGCGTCGCGGCGATTTCGCATTTCCAATAATTTCAGACTCGCCATGATGAGCAACAAAGCGACGCCGGCATCGCGCCCGACGAGGGTGCGGTAACCAAGATAAATACCGAACATCGCGATGGCGGCGAGGGCCAGAATTTGCCAGCGCGGCGGCATCGCCAGTCCGCGCCAAGAAATTAACGAGCGCCAAGCCAGCGTGAAAAAAAAGAACGCGCTAACCCAAGGCGCAATCAACATCACATGCGGAATCGCGGCGAGTAATAATCCGGCCGCCAGCCACAACACATCGGCGCGCGGCAAGGGCGTGAGGATGGGCAGCATTTTTTGCGCGCGCGCCATCTTAATCGAGTCCGTACAACGCCAGCGCTTCGAGGCAACGCGTGCGCTGCTCAAGGCCATGGGCAAGGGGGATATTTTGGTTCGGCAACCGCAGACCGTAATGTAATTGCGCTTTGTCCGCGTTGATTACCCAGCGCGTGAGGCGTGACAGACGCGCTTCGCTATTAAGACCATCCAACACAGAAAAATCCAACCACACTTCGCCGCCGCTTTCGCCACTAAATTGTTTGGTCAGCAGCCCTTTTTCTTGCGCGACGGCTTTCCAGGCGATGTGTTTGGGCGAATCGCCCAAGCGGTAATTACGCAGGCTGGCGAAATCGTCATAGCCAGCTTCTTCGCGCGCCATGCCGCCGGTTTTTTTACCGCTCAGGGGCAAGGCCGGCGCGTTGATTTCGGGGCGAGGATAGACCAGGCATTTGGCGTCGAGGTAAACATAGGTCCATGCATGCAGCAGGCCGAGCGGGTATTCGGTAAACAAATGAAATCGGGGCGAGGGCAGCCAGCCGCGTTTTTCTGCCGGCATGCGCAACGAGAGTTGCGCCTCACGCCGCGGCGGCACGTTGGCGTAAGTCGGTTGCGTCGGCGCCGCCTGCATCAGGCCGATGGTATAGCGATGCAAACCGCCAGGGTTCTCGACGCTGATTTGAAAAGTCGCATCGTCGCCAGCAAACACGGCGGGATTATGAATCGAGGAAATAACCAGTCCCGCCAGATTGCGCCATGTATGCAGGATGGAAACCAGGCCCATCGAAACCAGTAAAAATGTCAGCACGAACCCAAGACCCAAGCCGTAATTAATCGAGCCGATCAATAGCAATAGTAATAGCAGGGCAAACAGCAAACCATGCCGGGTCGGTAGTATGTAAATTCGCCGTTGCGTCAGCCGCACCGGTCCGCTTTGCACGCCGTTGCGCTTGAGCGACCACGCATTTAATCGCGCCGAGAAGGGTTTTATAAAACGCAGGGCGAAGGCCATGGTGAGAACATTGAGGGTGAAAAGAGTGCCGGGTAATAAGTTAAAATAATTTAATTAAATCAAATACTTATGGTATTGCCACCGCTTCAATTAATTCGCGCACCGCATCGGTGGATTTTGCCGTGCCGTGATCATTGACGCGATTCAGACGATGGCCGACTACGGCGGGCATCACCGCTTGGACATCCTCCGGAATCACATTTTTGCGTCCATCGAGCAAAGCCCACGCTTGCGCACTACGTAATAAAGCAAGGCCGGCACGCGGGCTTAATCCCGATACATATAGCGCCGGTTTACGCGAGTGCGCAATCAGCGCTTGCGCGTAATCAAGCAGTGCACCGGCGACGTGCACCTGCGTGACCTGCGCTTGAAGGTCACGCAACATATCACTGTTGAGGCAGGGCTGCAGCGTGGCAATCATGTCGCGCCGATCGCTGCCTTTTAATAATTCTCGCTCCGCTTGTGCGTCCGGATAGCCGAGTGCAATGCGCATCATGAAGCGATCAAGTTGCGATTCAGGCAGCGGAAAAATGCCGATCTGGTGTGATGGGTTTTGAGTCGCGATGACGACAAACGGCTGCGGCAGCTTGCGCGTTTCGCCCTCGGTGGTAACTTGATTTTCTTCCATCGCTTCGAGCAAAGCGCTTTGCGTTTTCGGCGTGGCGCGGTTGATTTCGTCGGCTAAAATAAACGAGTGAAAAATTGGGCCCGGATGAAACCGAAAATTTGCGCTGTCACGGTCATACACCGACACGCCAATAATATCGGCGGGCAATAAATCGCTGGTAAATTGAATGCGCTGAAAGTCTAAACCGAGCAAGCGCGCCATCACATGCGCGAGCGTGGTCTTGCCCACGCCGGGCACGTCTTCAATCAGCAAATGGCCGCGCGCGAGAATGCAAGTGAGGGCGAGACGCACCTGATGATTCTTGCCAAGAATAATGCGCGACGCTTCGCGCAGCAGCGTATCGGTGGCGCTCGGGTTGGAAGAGAGGGGTAAAATTTTATTGAGCATGAGTGTATCGCCGCGCGAATCAAACTTCGATTATCAAACATCCTGCTACACAAGACTGTGAACCAAAGCATAGCATGCGCAATGTTGTAATAAATTGTGTCCTTGGTTTTTGCAGTGACGCAATTTAATAAATATAACTATTTGATTATATTAAATAATTTATCTCTTCTTCGCGGATCTCGAGTTCTGTGCCGGATGCAATGGTTGCGTGCGCTGAGACAACATAATGAGTTATCATGCTCGCATAATTTATTACAATATGAATCATGCCTAATTCTATCCGCTTCCTCGCTTTACTTGTTTTCACCGCACTCAATGTGTCCACCGTATTCGCGCAAGACGCGGATCCGGTTTTGCGCCAGGCCGAGGAGCTGATTGCCAATGCCAAGCCGGAAGAAGCGTTTAGGTTGCTCTCGCCCCTCGAAGCGCAAAAAAAAGGCGATACGCGTTTCGACTATTTACTCGGCGCATCATTGCTTGAAATGGGTAAGCCGGAAGATGCGATCATTATTTTCAAGCGTGTGTTGGCCGCCAATCCTTTATTCGCCGCTGCGCGTCTTGATTTGGGCCGAGCCTATTACATCACTGGCAATTACAGCGAAGCAAAAAGCGCGTTTCACACGGTGATTGGTCAAAACCCGCCGGCGCCGGCACAGCAAGCGATTGAATATTACCTGAACGAAATTGATCAGCGCGACCGCAACAGTTTCTCCGGCACCGCCTTCGTCTCCGCTGCATTGGGCCGCGATAGCAATGTTTCCGGTGGTATCGATAGCGGCTTTTTATTTATTGTGGGCGTGCCTGTGCCGGCAGTTGTGGATGCGAAAAATATCAAAGCGCCAGATACTTATTTAACTTACAGCGCGGGTGGTAACTTGCGCTGGGCGATGCAGTATCAATGGGCGGCTTTCGTGTCAGCGGACATTGCTCGTCGCGACAATTATCAGTTGCGTGGATTTGATTCGGTCAGCGGCGGTCTGCAGACCGGTGTAGAAAAAACGATTGGCGCGTCTAACTTCAAACTCAGCGCGAATTTCGCTCGCGGTGTTCTCGACGCTGCTGATTTGAGACGCAACAACGGCGGCACGTTGGAATGGCGCTACGACTTTGACCGACTGAATCAAATGACTTGGTATGCGCAATCTGGACGCGTTCGCTATGCCCCGCGGGCTTATCAAAGTTATGACATTGATCAACGTCAGCTTGGCGCTTCCTGGTTTGTGGTGAGTGACAGTAACGGCAACCCGTCTTTATCGCTCAGCGCCTTTGTCGCAAACGAAAAAGCGTTGGGTGATCAACTTGACGGTGACAAACGCACTGTGGGCGCGCGCTTTAATGCGCAAGTGGGTATTTGGGGTGGTGTGATTCTTGGCGGAGGTTTGGGTTATTCGCGCGACGGTTTTGCTGTTGAGCGTCCCCTTTTATTCGACATCAAACCTGATCCGCAAGCCGCCCTGCTGACCCGCCAAGACCAACGTATCGATGCCAACCTCGGCCTCGTCTGGTCGCCCAGTTTGAATTGGTCGATACGGCCTAGCGTGACCTACAGCCGCGCGACGTCGAACATTTCTATCTACGAATTTACGCGTAACGATTTCGCGCTGTCGATTCGGCGCGAGTTTAAATAGATGTATTTGCTAACGCCGGCATATTTGTAAAAGTTTATATTAAACAAATAGTTACATAAAAATATATAGCGCAAATAAAACCCTTGGCGGCGCATTTTCGGCGGCCGCGCAAACCGTTTTTTCTACTCGATTTTCCCCCACAAGCTATTCATTTTCATGAATATTGGTGATTGTGTGCGCCACTTAATAGGCTTTTTTTTTCCGCTGCTATAAAGTTCGCTTTGTTATCCATATCAGTAGCGCGACAGTAAATGTCTGCCAGCGCGTAGCCAGAATGTTAAGGATTGTGATTTTGTGTTCTGGTTAACAATTGCTTTATTTAAGTTGTTATAAAATTTGGCCGTAGTCAAAAATATAATAACGAGAAATAAAAATAATTAACCTTTAAGCCGAGAGTCCTAAAATGAAAAAGTTATCCCCAACAATCGTAAAGTCGAGCCTGCTGTTTGCGGCCATGGTCGCATTCATACCGCAACATGCCTGGGCCGCTGCAGGTACATTTAAATTCGTCACCGGTAATGTTCTGGTGAAAGAAAAAAACCAGGCCGAGCGCATCGCCGTTAAAGGTCAGGAAGTCAATGAAGGCGACACTATCATTTCCGGCAAAGCAGGCTTTGCCCAATTGGTAATGGAAGACGGCGGTAAATTCTCCGTCAAAGCCGATACCCAATTCAAGATTGAAACCTTCAACTACAACGGCCGTGAAGACGGTAAAGAGCGCGCCGTGTTCGCGCTGCTCAAAGGTGGCCTGCGCGCTGTGACCGGCGAAATTGGCCGCACCAACAAACAAAACTACGCGATCAACACCCCGACTGCCTCGATTGGTATTCGCGGCACCGACCATGAAGCGTTTTACATCCCAGTTCCAGCCGCAGGCGAAAAAGCCCTTGGCGTGCCGGGAACGTATGACACGGTAATCAGCGGCGCCACTGTTCTCGCCAACGCGACCGGTAGCATGGTGATTACGCCAGGCCAAACCGGATTTGCCGGCGCCTCTGGCGGCGCACCTTCATTGCTAAGCGTTCCCGCGCCCTCTGCTTCGCGTGCCGTTGCGCCTTCATTAGCTGAAGCGGAAGTCGCTCAGTTTTATTCGCCACCGGTTGTTTCGTCCATCCTGCTGGCCGCCCCGTTGCCCACCGGTCCAGCACCAACTGCTTCTACAGTAATCAATACCACCGTGCTGGATACCGTTACGACTTCGAACCTCACAGCAAATGGCACTGGCACGAACTTAGTTGTCGGCAATGATGGTTTGATCACCAATGCGGCGCAAATCTCTGGCGCGAGTAATATCGTGTTGCAGGAGTCCGGCTCGAATAAAGTCACCGGTATTTTCTGGGGTCGTTATAGCTATGTGGATAATGCATCAGGCATGAACGGGCATTCCCATCAAATCTGGGCGCCAAATACCACCAGCGCGG
>JAYVJD010000009.1:0-2227 GCA_043769625.1 Pseudomonadota bacterium
TGGGTGATTTCCACGCGCTGGTGAACAATGTTGCCAGCGACGACCGTCACACAATGGAGTCGGTTACCGCAGAATATTACGACGAGCGCATGGCGGTGAACGAACGCCCGGCGTTCTTCGCGATTCAGGCCATCGTGCCGGGCATGCGGCGCTTGGGCGGCGGCTCGATTATCAACATGGGTTCCACCGGCTGGCAGAGCAAGGCCAGTGAGTATCCTTGTTACGCCATCGCCAAGTCGTCGGTCAATGGGTTGACGCGCGGGATGGCCGCTGGCCTTGGCGGCGATCGCATCCGCGTCAACACCGTATCACCGGGCTGGGTGATGACGGAGCGCCAGATCAAATTATGGCTCACGCCGGAAGGCGAAGAAGCGATTAAACGCAACCAATGCCTGCCCGATAAGCTGCAACCATCGGACATCGCCCGCATGGTGTTATTTCTCGCCTCGGACGATGCGGCAATGTGTACCGCTCAGGAGTTCAAAGTGGACGCCGGTTGGAACTAAATTCCGAGTTGGAACATTCCGGGAAAAGTCTTTATCATGCTGAAGCTTCGCCGTTTCGCGAAGCGATTCAAAATTATATGATTATTTGAGGAGAAGCAATGAATTTAACTAAATCGATGGTCGCTGCATTGGTAACGGGTGTGCTGGCCATATCCCAAGCGGGCGCGCAAGACAAAGGCACAATCGGCGTGTCGATGCCGACAAAGGCCTCGGCACGATGGATTTCCGACGGCAATAGCATGGTGAAAAGTCTGGCGGACAAGGGCTATAAAGCTGATTTGCAGTTCGCCGATGACGATATTCCCAATCAGTTGGCGCAGATCGAAAACATGATCACCAAGGGCGTTAAAGTGTTGGTCATCGCCGCGATCGACGGCACCACGTTATCGGACGCGCTACAAAAAGCCGCCGACAAAGGCGTTAAAGTGGTGTCCTACGATCGCTTGATCGTCGGCAGCAAGAACGTCGACTACTACGCCACATTCGATAATTTTCAGGTAGGCGTGTTGCAGGCGCAAACGATTGAAAAGGCGCTCGGGCTCAAGTCTGGCAAAGGCCCGTTTAATATCGAACTGTTCGGCGGTTCCGCCGACGACAACAATGCGTTTTTCTTTTACGATGGCGCCATGTCGGTTCTGAAACCCTATATCGACAAAGGCAAACTCGTCGTTCGCAGCAAGCAAATGGGCATGAACAAAGTCTCGACACTGCGTTGGGACGGCGCCGTCGCCCAGGCGCGCATGGACAATCTGTTGAGCGCCTACTACGGCAATGCGCGCGTTGATGCCGTGCTGTCGCCCTATGACGGGTTGAGCATCGGCATTCTGTCGTCACTCAAAGGCGTTGGCTACGGCACGCCGAAACAGCCGATGCCCTTCGTCAGCGGCCAAGATGCGGAAATCGCTTCGGTGAAGTCCATGATCCGCAAGGAGCAATACTCTACGGTTTTTAAGGACACGCGCGAGCTCGCGAAAGTTGCCGCCGGCATGGTCGATGCGATATTGACCGGCAAGAAAGTCGAGATCAACGACACCAAGACCTACAACAACAAGGTGAAGGTCGTGCCGTCCTATTTGCTGAAACCGGTTAGTGTCGATGTATCGAATTACAAACAGATACTGGTTGGCAGCGGTTACTACACCGAAGATCAACTCAAGTAAGCCATCGCCATGCGAACGGGTCCCGCGCTCACCGCGCTGGCCCTGTTTTTGTTTCCGATTCCACTTCGTGAGCCAGCATGACCGACGCCATTCTTGAAATGCGCGGAATCAGCAAAGCATTCCATGGCGTGAAGGCGTTAAGCGAGGTTAATCTGACGGTTCGTGCCGGCGAGATCCACGCCATCGTCGGCGAAAACGGCGCGGGCAAATCCACGCTGATGAAAGTCTTAAGCGGGGTTTATCCCTTTAGCGCCTACGAAGGCGAGATTCGCTTCCAAGGCAAGGAATGCCGCTTCAAAGGCATCGCCGACAGCGAGAAACTTGGCATTATCATCATTCATCAAGAGTTGGCGCTGGTGCCTCTGTTGTCGATTGCGGAGAATATTTTTCTCGGCAACGAACAGGCGCGATTCGGGGTGATCGATTGGTCGGCATCCTTTTCCAAGACCCAGGCGTTACTCAAAAAAGTTGGACTGAACGAGTCGCCGAGCACCTTGATCACCAATCTCGGTGTCGGCAAGCAACAACTCGTCGAAATCGCCAAAGCGCTTTCCAAAGAAG
>JAYVJD010000010.1:0-15185 GCA_043769625.1 Pseudomonadota bacterium
GGTTGTGTGCGGATCGCGGCGTCATCGTCACGCCCTTACCGAGCCTCGATGTGGTGAGCCACGGCTTCAGTCACTTCACTTTGTACATCACGCCGCAACCTTTGGTGGTGACGCAAGCGCGCCATCAGGCACACGCGCCGGGCGTCATGTGGGTGCGCGAAGAAGAGTTATCCACGCTCGGCCTTCCTGCGCCGGTGGCGAAAATGTTAAAGCAGGGGAAAATTTTTGCGCGCTATGCGGAATTAGCGCAA
The DNA here is from genome assembly GCA_043769625.1 of Pseudomonadota bacterium. Lineage (GTDB taxonomy): Bacteria > Pseudomonadota > Gammaproteobacteria > Burkholderiales > JBEEJL01 > JBEEJL01. The sequence continues at coordinate 252 of JAYVJD010000010.1, forward strand.
CGACGCAACCAAAGACTCAATTAGCCGACAGCAAACGCATGCGATGTAACAATTGATGCATGGTGCCGAGGCGCATTTTGCCGTCGCTGAGCTCCAGCATCATTTGTTTGACCGGCAACGGCAGCGGCAACATTTCCGCCAGACGCTGGCCGACCCAGGTGGCGCTATCAAAGCGATGCGGCGCCAAAAAATGTTCCTCGCCCGCTTTCATCATCAGCGTGCGTAGCGCAGCCGCGCATGGCTGATGCTCATCCGGCAGGGGTAACTCAGGCTCGGCGTCGAGCAAGCTCACGTCCGCTATCAGCAGGCCCGCGCCATTATCTTTATACGATTGAATATAAAAACGCTGACTGCCGCGCGTCTTGACTTGCAGCACGCCGAGTTGCGGCATGTCCCAATCGATAATCGTCGCCAGCGTGCCGGTCAACTCTGGGATGGTTTGCACGCCGACTTCCTGGCCTTCTTTAATCAAGCAGACACCAAACGAAGTCGAATCGCGCAGACAAGCCTTGGCCATATCCATATAGCGTTGCTCAAATATTTTTAGCGGCAGCAAGCCATCGGGAAACAGGACGGTGTTGAGCGGAAAAAGAGGAATTTGCATCAGCGATTGCGGTGGCGCACCAGCACTTGATGATCATTATTGAAATACGCCGCGAGTTTTTCCGCCATATACACCGAGCGGTGTTGCCCGCCGGTGCAGCCGATGGCGACGGTGAGCGACGAGCGATTATCGCGAATGAAATGCGGCAGCCAATCAGATACAAACTGCCCAATGTCGTGCAGCATTTTTTGCGCATCGGTATTGGCGTCGAGAAATTGTATGACGGGCTGATCCAGCCCGGTCAGCGGGCGCATCGCCGGGTCGTAATACGGGTTCGGCAACATGCGCACGTCGAATACCAGATCCGCATCTTGCGGGGCGCCGTGTTTGAAGCCGAACGATTGAAAATACAAAGTCAGGCGGGATTGATCGAGGCCGAGAAAATCTTTTACCCAAGCGCGCAAGGTGTTGGGACGCACGTCGGTCGTATCAATACGGTGCGACAGCTCAGATAATTCACCCAATAACGCACGTTCTTCCGCGATCGATTCGATCAAGGTGCGGCCATGTTTGGCCAGCGGATGTTTGCGCCGTGTTTCGGAAAAACGCTTAACTAATTCATCCGTATTGGCTTCGAGAAACATCACCCGCACGTCCATGCTGGTTTCGCGTAACTCTTTGATTAATTTGGGTAATTCTGATATTGTTTCACCGCTGCGCGCGTCGATGCTGATACCAATATGGGTCTCGCCTGCGTTCTGCAACGAGCGAATCAGCGCCGGCAAAAATTTCGTCGGCAAGTTATCCACGCAATAAAAATTGGCGTCTTCCAGCACTTTGATCGCGACACTTTTTCCCGAGCCCGATAAACCACTAATCAAAATAACTTGCATGCCGGACGCGATCGCAGCCTGCGGCGTGACCGGATTTTTGGTGACGGTTTGCAGCATCGATTGGCTCATGATCCCTCAGCCGATAAATTTTCATCGTCCGCCATGAGTTGTTCGTGACGTTCGATAAATTGACGCGTGGAGTCAATACCGCGTAGTTGCAAAATATAATTGCGTACCGCCGCCTCGACTAACACCGCAAGGTTACGACCGGCGACCACGCCGAGGGTGACCATCGGTACCGCGACGCCGAGAATGGTGCGCGTGGTCGAGTTGGTTTGCAGCCGGTCCAGCTTGGCGGCATCGGCCAGGCTGGGCTTTTCCAGGTGCACAATAATTTTGAGATTTTTGCGCGGGCGCACGGCGGTCTCGCCGAAAATGGAGCGGATGTTCAACACGCCAATGCCGCGCACTTCGAGAAAATCTTTTAACAGCGGTGGGCAGCGTCCTTGCAAAGTATCCGGACTGATTTGCGATAACTCGACAATGTCGTCCGCCACCAGACCGCTGCCACGGCTGATCAGCTCCAACGCCAGCTCGCTTTTGCCGATGGAAGAATCGCCCGTCACCAATACGCCGACGCCGAGGACGTCGAGAAATACCCCGTGCAATGTAGTGACTTCGGCTAAAGTTCGATACAGATATTGACGCAGAACATTGATCAATTCCTGGCTGGTTTCCGGCGAGGTGAACAGCGGCGTGCCAGTGTCTTGCGCGAATTGTCGCATGGCGTCGCTGACCGGCAAGGATTGGGTAATAAAAACCGCCGACGTCCCTTCGGGAGAAAATAAATACGATAGTGTGCTGTGCAGTGCGTCGGGCTCCAATCGGTTGAGATAGGCAATCTCCGTCACGCCGACGACTTTAATCCGATGCGGATGGATCGGGTTGAGATGTCCGATAATGCCGACGCCGGATCGTTTCAGCATGTCTCCTGACATCACGCGATGGCAGCCGCTATTACCTGAAATTAATTCAAGCTGCAGTTTGTCGCGTTTGGAGTCAAATAGCTGCTGAACGGTGAGCTGGGGCATAAGGCATCCAAGTAGTAAGCAGGCGGTGCGCCGATTCTGCGTCGCTGCTGGCGGTAATCGCATCGCGAAAAGTTTTATCGCTGAACATTTGCGCCAATTCGCTGAGGATTTGTAAGTGTTGTTCGGTGGCTTTTTCCGGCACTAGAATGAAAAAAATCAGACTTGCCGGGAGGCCGTCGGGCGCGTCCCACGCAATAGCGGTGGCAGGTTTGACGAAGGCGCAGCGCGTTTGCTTGAGGCCCTTGATGCGCCCATGTGGAATAGCGATGCCGTGGCCTAAGCCAGTGGTGCCCAATTTTTCGCGCGCGAACAAGCTGTCGTAGGTGGTGGCGCGGGCGATGCCGTGGCTGTTTTCAAACAGAACGCCGATTTGTTCGAACAGCCGTTTTTTGCTGCCGGTTTCAAGCCCCATCATTACATCAGAAACAGAGAGCGATTTGGATATCAAATTCATCTCGAATCAGGTCCGTTGAAGGTGGTCCAATAAAGTTGCCAGTGCGTTGTTAGGCGGGCGCTTAGCTGGGCAGTGGGAAAAAATGCGGAGATAAGGCTTACGCATTATCCCCGCGTCCTGCATGCTTATCAAGAACGGTTAAATAATGTTCACGCTTGTTTATTCGGCAACCTCAACCGGATTTTGTTCCTGATGTTTCAAGGGATTATTGTGCCGATCGGTGGAATTTTTTTCTTTATGCTTGAGGATTTGCCGATCCAGTTTATCCACCAGCAGATCGACGGCGGCATACATATTTTCGTCCACCGTTTCCGCGTGAATGTCTTTGCCGCTCAGATGTACATTAGCCTCCACTTTATGCTTCAGTTTTTCCACTGTCATGATGACATTGGCATCAATAACGTGATCGAAGTGCCGGTTGATACGCTCGAATTTCCCCGTGACATATAGACGAATAGCCGCTGTTATTTCGAGGTGATGACCGGTTAATGTAATGTTCATGGCACTTCTCCTTTACATGGATTTACGCAAATTTGCAGGTTGAATTTGCAATGTTTCGCGATATTTTGCGATCGTACGACGGGCTACAACAATACCTTGCTCAGCAAGGATTTCTGAAATGCGGTGGTCGGACAGCGGTTTACGCGAGTCTTCAGCGGCAACAAATTGTTTGATCAAGGCGCGGATGGCGGTACTGGATGCGGCGCCGCCGGTCTCGGTGGACACATGGCTGCCGAAGAAATATTTCAGCTCGTAGGTGCCGCGCGGCGTGACCATGAATTTTTGTGTCGTGACGCGTGAAACCGTCGATTCATGCAAGCCGACGGTGTCGGCAATTTCGCGCAATACCAGTGGACGCATGGCGACTTCGCCGTGGTCAAAAAAATGTTTTTGTCGTTCAACAATCGCTTGCGATACTTTAAGAATCGTTTCGAAGCGTTGCTGCACGTTCTTGATCAGCCAGCGCGCTTCCTGCAGTTGGCTGGCGAGCTGCGGGTTAGACTGCCCGCGATTATTTTGCAGGATAGACGCATAGAGGGAATTTAAGCGCAGCTTCGGGATCGCATCCGGGTTGAGGTGCGCGCTCCATTTGTTTTTGGTTTTTTTGACAATCACGTCGGCCACAATATAACGCGACTCTTCCTGTAAATAGGCCTGGCAAGGTTTCGGGTTGAGCGACTTTACCAGGATTTGCGCGTGCTTCAGTTCGTCTTCGCTGCAGTCGAGTTGACGGCGCAGTTTGTTGAAATCATGTTGCGCTAAAGTATCGAGGTGTTCGGACACCAGTTTTTTGGTCAATGCCAAATAGGGCGTCGATGCGGGCAAGACGTCGAGTTGTAACGACAGGCATTCCCGTAAATTCCGCGCGCCTACGCCAGTAGGGTCGAGGTTTTGCACATGGCGCAAAGCAATTTGCAGCTCTTCCGGCTCGATTTCCATTTCCGGCGGGACCAGCGCATGCAATTCTTCAATCGACAGTTCGAGATAACCGTCTTCGTTCAGATGCGCGACGACAAAGGTGGCGAGTTGCTTGTCGATAGTCGATAAGTGCACCAGGTTAAGCTGCTCGCATAAATATTGCGTCAAGCTCGCATGGACTGCGGCGATTTGCGAGTATTCACGCTCGTCGCCGTCGTCTTTATAGGTGTAGGGTGCATCTTCGATATGCCCCATTTCCGTATCGCCCCAGGTATCGGTCAAGGCAGCGTTTTCTGCATCGGGCGTGGTAGTTTCGGCAGAAGTGGCTTGCGCCGGCTCTGCGGCGTGGGATTCGTCGTTGTGGTATTCGGTACCGTTGGGCACGATGATGCGCTCTGCATCTGAATCTTCGCGCTCCAACAACGGGTTTTCCATAATGAAGCGCTCGAGCTCTTGATTCAAATCCAGAGTGGAGAGTTGCAGCAGACGTATCGACTGTTGTAACTGAGGCGTCAGCGTTAAGTGCTGGCCCAGCTTTAGTTGCAGGCTTTGTTTCATATTACAGAATGGCGGATTCCCGGATGAAGGCAGAGGGGTCAGGACTACAACTTAAAATTTTCTCCCAAATATACTTTTCTGACGCTTTCATTATAGATGATTTCATCTGGCTTGCCTGAGGCTAATACGGAGCCTTGATTGATAATAAATGCACGGTCGCAAATCCCCAATGTTTCTCGCACGTTATGATCGGTGATCAATACCCCGATGTCGCGCTGTTTAAGAAAACGAATGATCTGCTGAATGTCGATCACGGCTATAGGATCAACCCCTGCGAAGGGTTCGTCAAGTAAAACAAAGCGCGGGCTGTTGGCCAGCGCGCGGGCAATTTCCACGCGCCGGCGTTCACCGCCAGATAAGGCCATCGCTTGGCTGTCGCGCAAATGGGTAATGTGTAATTCTTCCAGCAGCTGATCCAGACGATCTTGAATTTCTTTTTTCGAGATGCGCTGTAATTCCAGCACGGCTTGAATATTTTCTGCCACCGATAGCTTGCGAAAAATCGACGCTTCCTGCGGCAGATAACTCACACCGAGGCGCGCGCGTTGGTGCATCGGCATATGGCTGACATCGGTATCGTCGAAGTGGATGCTGCCGCCATTGAGCGGTACTAGGCCGACGATCATGTAAAACGTCGTGGTTTTGCCCGCGCCGTTTGGGCCGAGCAGACCGACAACCTCGCCGCTGTTCACTTCAATCGAAACGTCCTTGACGACCGTGCGTTCCTTGTAGCGTTTTTTGAGGTGGGCGGCCTTGAGTATGCTCATTGATTATTGTTTCGCTGCTGGCGCGTCGGCCGCGTCGTCCGCTTCGGTATTTTTGGGTTGAATAATGACATGCACGCGCCCGCCACTTGCCGGCGCGGCGGCGGTAGAGCCGCTGCTTCTGCCATCAACCTTGAATACTTCGGTGCGCGAATTGTAGGAAATATAATTGCCGCGCAATTCGTCTTGGCCACGTTTAATAAACGCGCGATCAATTAATTGTACCGTGTCGCTTTTGGTGTCGAATTCCAGCCGTTCGCCATAGCCTTCAATGAAATCGCTGGAGCCATCCAATTTTTGCCGAAACGACACCGGGCTGCCGCTGGCGGAGGCAAAGGTGGTGCCGCGCTTATCGGCTTTGACCACTACTTTGTCAGCTTGAATGCGGATGCTGCCTTGGGTCAACACGACATTGCCTTCGTACAGGCCGGTTTTATTCAGCCCATCGTATTCGGCCTTGTCGGCGCTGAGATCAACCGGTTTGGTCCGGTCGGCTTTTTCTGCCGCTGCCTGGGCAGAAAACAGACTGAGAAGGCTGAAGATTAAAATAGTCTTAAGGTTGCAAGGCATAGCTGGCTTTCACTTGTGCTAATTTAATCGTACGCGTTTTGTTGTTGTACTCAAATTGATTGCCGACGATATAGCTGTTTTCGCTGCGCATCTCGATTCGTTCAGCGGTTTGTGCCAGACCTTTATCGGGCACCAGCCGCAACTTGCTGGTGCGAATCGTGGTGCGCGGGCTGTCTGCCGTCGGTTCCTTGATCAATTCGACCATCCCTTCGAGAAACACTTCCTCGCCATTTTTAGACAGCCGCGCATTTTGTGCGCTGACGGAAAAGGCCTGTTCCTTTTGCTTAGTATTAGTCGGGCGGCCATCAAAAAATACCGATTCTAAATGGGTCGAATCATCGTCGGGATAATGTAACATTTTCTTCGCCTGCAGGGTATAACGCACGCTGCCGTCTTCGCCCAATTGCTTGGCGGAGAAGTTTTCTGCAATGGCATCAGCCTCATGTTTCAGCACGCTGGCTTGCTGTGTCACCGCGCGGCTCACCGTCTGGTTGAGCCAGTAAGTCATCAGCGCCAAGGACAGCAGCGCAACCAAAGGCAACAACGCGCCGAGGGAAAATTTCATGCGAGATATTTTTCCATCTGCTTGTCGAACGTGCCTTGCGCTTGCATGATGAATTCGCACACTTCACGCGCCGCGCCGCGGCCACCCTCGGTGCGGCAAATGAAATGCGCATGGTTTTTGACTATCTCCGGGGCATGCGGGACGCACACGGCAAAACCGCTGCGCCGCATCGGCGGCAAATCCACCACGTCATCACCCATAAACATCGCGGCCGACGCCTCCAGTTTTAACACGGCTAATAAGGCGGTGAACACTTCCAGTTTATTGTCGGCGCCTTGATACAGATGTTTGATGCCGAGATTTTTGGCGCGCATTTCAACGCTGCGCGAGGTGCGGCCGGTGATAATCGCCAGTTCGACGCCGCTGGCCTGAAGCATTTTCAAGCCGTGTCCGTCGAGCGTGTTGAAGGCTTTGAGCTCTTCCCCCGCGTCGTTCATATACAAACTGCCGTCGGTGAGCACGCCATCGACATCAAACACGGCGAGGCGAATAAGCTTAGCGCGGTCGGCTGGAGTGGGCGTCATCAGATCACGCCTGCGCGCAATAGATCGTGCATGGTGAATGCGCCTTCCAAGCGGCCTTCGTCATCGGTGACTAACATGCTGAGGACTTTGTGTTGCTGCATTAATTGCGCGGCTTCGGCCGCGAGGCGATGCGCACGAATGGTTTTCGGGTGTTTGCCCATCACGTCGAGAATATTGATGTGTTTAATATCGACCGGCTTTTCCAGCGTGCGGCGCAAATCGCCGTCGGTAAAAATGCCGAGCAGTTTGTGATGGCGATCGACCACCGCAGTCATACCGAGACCTTTTTTGCTCATTTCCAACAAGGCGTCGGCCAAAGTCGCACCCTGCGGCACAAACGGCAGCTCAGCGCCGCGATGCATGATGTCCGACACATGCACCAGTAACTTGCGGCCGAGCGTACCGCCGGGATGCGTGCGGGCGAAGTCGTCGGCAGAAAATCCGCGTGCATCGAGCAGCGTGACGGCAAGCGCATCGCCGAGCGCCAGCGCTGCTGTGGTGCTGGCGGTGGGCGCGAGGTTGAGCGGGCAGGCTTCTTTTTCTACGCCGGCATATAAATGCACATCGGCTTCGCGCGCCAGGCTGGAATTTTTATTCCCCGTCATGCTGATCAGTTTGCTGCCGCGACGTTTGAGCAGCGGGATGATGGCGAGCAATTCATCGCTCTCGCCGGAATTCGACAGCGCGAGCAGAACATCATCCGGCGTAATCATGCCCAAGTCGCCATGCCCCGCTTCGCCCGGATGCATGAAGAAGGCCGGTGTGCCGGTAGAGGCCAGCGTCGAGGCGATTTTGTTGGCGATGTGGCCGCTCTTGCCCATGCCGCTGACCACCACGCGGCCGCGACAATTCAGCATCAAGCGGTGCGCAGCGATGAAGTGTTCGTTGACGTGAACTACCAGTCCTTCGATGGCGCGCGCTTCGATATCGAGCACATCGCGCGCGAGATTGAGGATTTGTTGGTTGGCTGCTGTGATTTTGAGAGTGACGGTCATAGGGGCTCAGTATAAAGCTTCCGGCCTTGCGGATAAAGGTGGGGGCGTGTCGCGACGAAATCTGCGCGCCATGTTACATTTGTCGCCATACTCGTAAAATAAAACTTATGCACGGTTCTCTCGAAATTACGCTGATTCTGTTGGTCGCCGCCGTGCTCACGGTGACGCTGTTCCGTCGTCTGAATTTGCCGCCGATGTTGGGTTATCTGGTGCTCGGTATTGTCGCCGGTCCGTACGCGCTGGGTTTCGTGCCGGAGAGCGCCGAGACGACTTATCTCGCCGAATTCGGCGTGGTGTTTCTGATGTTCAGCATTGGGCTGGAATTCAGTTTGCCGCAACTTATCTCGATGCGACGCGTCGTGTTTGGGTTGGGCGGCGCGCAAGTCGCGGTGACTTTACTTATTTTCCTGGCGCTGTCGATGGTGTTTGGTTTGTCATGGCAAGCCGGGCTGGCGATTGGCGGTGCGATCGCTATGTCGTCCACCGCGATTGTGAGCAAAACCCTGGCGGAAAAACTGCAACTCAATTCACCGCACGGTCAACAAACCATGGGCGTGTTGTTGTTTCAAGATCTGGCCGTGGTGCCCTTGTTGGTGTTGATTCCGGCGTTGTCGCAAGATAAACAGGCGATGGCCGCGACGGTTGGCTATGCGTTATTTAAAGCATTGATTATATTGATATTTTTACTATTCGTCGGGCAGAGTTTAATGCGTCGCTGGTTTCATTTAGTCGCGCGCGCCAAGTCGTCCGAATTATTTGTGTTGAATGTGTTGATGGTCACGCTCGGCCTCGCGTATTTGACCGGGCTGGCGGGTTTGTCACTCGCACTCGGCGCATTTTTGGCCGGCATTTTAATTTCCGAAACCGAATATCGCTACCAAGTCGAAGATTATATCAAGCCGTTCCGCGATGTTTTGCTCGGGCTATTTTTTATTACCATTGGCATGCTGCTCGACTTGCGTGTGGTGGCGGCGAATTTTTTCTGGGTGATGTGTCTGTTGCTGCTATTGATTGTCATCAAGACCGGCATCGTGTTTGGCGTGGCGCGTTTATTTCGCAACGACACGTCGGTCTCGATACGTTGTGCGCTGGCGCTGGGCTGTGCCGGCGAATTCAGTTTCGTCTTGCTCTCGCTGGCAGGGTCGCATGCTCTCGTCGCCCCGCAAGTTTTACAAACCGTGCTCGCCGCGATGTTGTTGTCGTTGATGTTATCGCCGTTGATTCTGATGCATAGCGATCGCTTGGTGCTAAAGTTTTCCGAGAGTGAATGGATGTTGCGCGCGATGGCGCTGACCGAGCTGTCAGCAAAAAGTATGGCCGCGCAAAGCCATGTGATTATTTGCGGCTATGGCCGCAGCGGGCAAAGTCTGGCGCGATTTTTGGAGCAAGAAAAAATCACCGTGATCGCGCTCGACGTGGACCCTACACGCGTCAAGCAAGCGGCGGCAGCAGGCGATTCGGTGGTGTATGGCGATGCGTCACGACGCGAAGTATTGATGTCGGCCGGACTGCCGCGCGCCTCGGCGCTGGTGGTGAGTTTCGCCGATACCAAAATGGCGGAAAAAATCCTCTCCCATGTGCAGGAAATGCGGCCGGAACTACCCGTCATCGTGCGCACCTACGACGATAGCGATCTCGAATATCTGCGGCTCAAAGGCGCGACGGAAATTGTGCCCGAAGTATTGGAAGGCTCGCTCATGCTGGCGACCCATACCATGCTTTTGCTCGGCTTGCCGCTGGCGCATGTATTGCGCCGTATGCGCGATATGCGTGCGGCCCAATATCAATTGGTGCGCGGATTTTTTCATGGCGCGACGGATATCGAAGCGGATATGGAAGAGTCCGCGCAACCGCGTTTGCAATCTATCATGCTTAACCAAGACGCAGCGGCAGTGGGCAAGCGAGTGCAGGATTTATCGCTAGACGATTTATATGTTGAGATAACCGCGCTGCGTCGGCGTAATGTACGCAACACCAATCCGGCCGCCGACCTGTGCTTGGAAGTGTCCGACGTATTGATCTTACTTGGCGCACCGGAGAATCTGGCAAAAGCTGAAATGCGCCTATTGCAAGGGTAAAAATATCAATTAAATCAATTAGTTATACTAAAATAAAAAACCGGCTCAAAGCCGGCTTTTTATGCAAAATTGATCAGAATTTAGAACAACGTAGCCGCACCGCAATTACTCTCAGGCGAAGTGACTTGCCAATTATCCGGTGTGGCGGTGACCACGCATTTAGTGCCATCAGGCGCGGTGCCGGTGCCGGTGGCGACATAGTTACTGAAGCGCAAAGAGCCAGTACGCGGATTGCCATCGTCAATTTTGCGATCGACTTCGACCAGAATATTGGAGGGGATTTGATTGCCGGTTTTCAGATTGTTGACCGCTGGGCCAGCGGCGGCGGCCTGATGGTTGTAGGCGCCGTCATATAAAATCGACATCACGCCGCCATACGCATTGACTGGGCTGTTGGTGGTGTTGGGTGCGGCTCCGCTGCCGGAGGTGCATTGGGCGCAAGCGATAAAGCCGGCGTTGGCCAAGTGTCGCCAGGCCTGTACTTGTTCTGCCCCGGCATCTATTTGTCCATTGCCATTGCCATTGCCGTCATTATCGACGTTGGGAATATTCTTCGTGGCTTCCAAATAGTCGCCGGGCAGCGCGCGATAACGATCCTGGAAGGCAAAGTAAGCGGCTTTGACTGCGTTGACTTGATCCGCCACGTTACGCACCTTGGCGTTGGTGATGAGTTCCTGGCCTTTGAGGATGCCGCCGAGGAGTAAACCGATGATGACCAAAACGATGGCAATTTCTACTAAGGTAAAGCCCTTCTGTTTGGAGCGCATAAATTCATTCCTTTGGACAAAGGTTAATTATTATTGATGTCTTATTGTAGATGGAAATTTCCAATATTCCGAGCAGATTTGCGCGATACTAAGTTTTTTTTGTGTTGCAACAGCATAATTGTGGTTTGACCGTTTCTAAAGGTAGGGAAACAGCGTAGCAGGAGAATACGGGGGTGAATGGTATAATTTGAAATAACTATTCCATGGCTTCAAACGCGGCACATGCAGCTCTACACCTTCGGCATCAACCACCAAACCGCCCCAGTCGAAATCCGCGAGAAAGTCGCCTTTCCGCCGGAACGGCTGGCGGACGCTTTGCGCGAGCTGTCTGGGCTGCCTTCGGTGGTTGAAGCGGCCATTCTTTCGACCTGTAACCGCACAGAAATTTACTGCCGCACCGACGCGCCCGAGCAGATTTTGCAATGGCTGACGCATTTTCATGATCTGGCCAAATTTGACCTGACGCCGTTTGTTTATACCCACGAGGGGGCGCAAACGGTGCAACATGCGTTTCGCGTCGCCAGCGGGCTGGATTCGATGGTGCTGGGTGAGACGCAAATCCTCGGGCAACTAAAAGACGCCGTGCGCGCCGCCGAACAAGCGGGCACCTTGGGCGCGACACTGCATCCATTTTTCCAACGCACCTTCTCGGTCGCCAAAGAAGTGCGCGCGCGCACGCAAATCGGCGCCAACTCGGTTTCCATGGCGGCTGCCGGCGTCAAGTTAGCCGGTAATATTTTTGATGACTGGTCGAAACTCGCGGTTTTGTTTATCGGCGCGGGGGAGATGATTGAATTGACCGCGCAGCATTTTGCTGCCAAAAACCCGAAGCGCATCACCATCGCCAACCGGACCTTGGAGCGCGGGCAAGCGTTGGCGCAAAAATTCGGCGCGCAAGCGATTACCTTGAGCGCCTTGCCCGAGCATCTTGCCGGCCACGATATTGTCGTCAGTTGCACCGCCAGCACGCTGCCGATTTTAGGCAAAGGCCTGGTCGAACGCGCCATCAAAACGCGCAAACACCGGCCGATTTTTATGCTCGACCTGGCCGTCCCGCGCGACATTGAGACGGAAGTGGCCGAGCTCAATGACGTATTTTTATACACCGTCGATGATCTCGCCAGCGTTGTGCGCGAGGGCCGCGATGCGCGCCAGGGCGCGGTGGCCGATGCCCAGGCGATTATCGACAGCCATGTGGCGGAGTTCATACGCTGGCGCGAAACGCGCGAGCAAGTGCCGCTGATTCGCCAATTGCGCGACCATGCCGAAACCTATAAACAAAGCGAAATCGATCGCGCGAAAAAATTATTGGCGCGTGGCGAAGACCCGCACACCGTGTTGGAACAATTGGGCAATGGTTTGATGAATAAATTTTTGCATCGCCCGACCAATATTTTGAAAGACGCGGAAGGCGCAGAGCGAGAAAAACTCGCGCAATTGCTCGACCGACTTTATATCGCGCCTGAGCGTGACGAAAACAACAACGACTAAATATGAAAACCAGCATTGCCAACAAACTCACCCAACTCAGTGAACGGCTGGTCGAACTCGATCGCCTGCTGATGAGCGAAACCGTCACAAGCGATATGGATAATTATCGCAAGCTGACTAAGGAACACGCGGAAATCACGCCGGTGGTGGAATTGTTCAAGTCGTTCCAAAAAACGGAAAAAAATATTGCCGAAGCGCAAGCGATGTTGAGCGACGCGGAAATGAAAGAATTTGCCGAAACCGAAATCAGCGAGGGCAAACAAAAAATAATCCAACTCGAAGCCGAGCTGCAAAAAGAATTGCTGCCGAAAGACCCGAACGACGAGCGCAATATTTTTCTCGAAATCCGTGCCGGCACGGGCGGCGACGAAAGCGCGCTATTTTCTGGCGATTTGTTTCGCATGTATTCGCGCTTCGCCGAGCGTCAGCGCTGGCAGGTCGAAGTCATTTCGCAAAGCGTTGGTGAGGTCGGCGGTTACAAAGAAATCATCGCACGCGTGATCGGCCAAGGCGCGTATTCCAAATTAAAATTCGAGTCCGGTGGCCATCGCGTACAGCGCGTGCCCGATACGGAAACGCAAGGGCGCATTCATACATCGGCTTGTACCGTGGCCGTCATGCCTGAAGCCGACGATGTCAGCGGCGTGGTAATTATCCCGGCCGACATTCGCATCGACACCTTTCGCGCGTCCGGCGCGGGCGGGCAGCATATTAATAAAACCGATTCAGCGATTCGCATTACGCACTTTCCGACCGGCATTGTGGTCGAGTGCCAAGATGGCCGCTCGCAACACAAAAATAAAGCGCAGGCCCTGAGCGTGCTCGCAGCGCGTATTCGCGATAAGCAAGAGCGCGAGCAACACGCGAAGGAAGCCGCGACACGTAAATCGCTCATTGGCAGCGGCGATCGCTCCGAGCGCATTCGTACTTATAACTTCCCGCAAGGGCGCATCACCGACCATCGCATCAATCTCACGCTGTATAAAATCGACGCAATCATGGATGGCGATTTGAGCGAGTTGACTTCGGGGTTGATGGCGGAACACCAGGCTGAGTTGCTCGCGACCTTGGGCGAAGAAACGGCTTGATGACGCACACCGTCGCATCGTTGTTGAAATCCAGTGAGCTGCCTTACATCGAAGCGCAAATGTTGCTCGAGTCGGTGACTGGGTGGAGCCGCACCACGTTGATTAGCTATCCGGAACGCAATGTTGAAGCGTCGTTGGCCTTGCGCGTGCAATCGCTGTTTGCGCGGCGGCGTGTCGGCGAACCAGTGGCGTATCTCACCGGGCTGCGAGAATTTTATGGTTTGATGTTCAGGGTGTCGCCCGCCGTGCTGATTCCGCGCCCGGAAACCGAATTGCTGGTCGATCTCACGTTGGCGCGCTTGAAAAAAAATCCTGCGGCGAGCGTCCTCGATCTGGGCACGGGCAGCGGGGCTATCGCAGTTACGCTGGCAAAATTATGCGCCACTGCGCATATCACCGGCGTCGAGCAATCAAACGCCGCGCTGACAATCGCAGGCGAAAATGCCGCAAATATTTTAGGCGACGCGTTGAGCGACAGGCTGCAATTAATCCTCGGTGATTGGTATCAACCACTAGGCCCGGCCTTATTCGATATCATCGTATCCAATCCGCCCTATGTCGCCAAAGCGGATGCGCACGTCACCCAAGGCGATTTGCGTCACGAACCGATTCAAGCGCTCACCAGCGGCAGCGACGGACTCGATGCGATTCGAAAAATTATTCACGGCGCACCGGCGCATTTGCATCGCGGCGGCTGGTTGTTGATTGAGCACGGTTACGACCAGATGGACGCATGCGCCGCGCTCTTGAAACAAGCGGGTTTTGGCCTCATCTTTTGTGAGAAAGATTTAGCCGGCATACCCAGAGTAAGCGGCGGCCAATTTAACTAATCCATGCTGATGAATTACACTAGCGCATGTGATCAAAATGCACAAAAATAGTATTTATGTAAACTATTGATTTAATTAAACTTTTTATTATATTCTGGAGTCATCATGAGCGTTATCGATAAAATCAAAGAGCAAGTTACCAATAACAAAGTCGTGTTGTATATGAAAGGCACACCGCAATTTCCCCAGTGCGGATTTTCCTCCAACGCGACGCAAATTCTCAAAGCTTGCGGCGTGGACAAGCCTTTTACTGTCGATGTATTGCAAAACCCCGACATCCGCCAAGGCATTAAAGAATATGCCAACTGGCCGACCATCCCGCAGCTGTATGTCAACGGCGAATTCGTCGGCGGCTCGGACATC
>JAYVJD010000011.1:0-2218 GCA_043769625.1 Pseudomonadota bacterium
CCATCTTTCTTTTTCGCGACATGCTCCATCAACACCAACACTCGCGGCACGCCAGCAACTAAATCCATCGCACCGCCCATGCCCTTGACCATCTTGCCAGGAATCATCCAATTGGCGAGATCGCCCTTCGCGCTGACCTGCATCGCGCCGAGAATCGACAGATGTATTTTGCCGCCACGAATCATCGCGAAGCTATCATGGGAGCCAAAAATCGATGAGCCGGGAATCGTAGTCACCGTTTGTTTACCGGCATTGATTAGATCCGCATCGACTTCGTCTTCTGTCGGAAACGGGCCAATGCCGAGC
Organism: Pseudomonadota bacterium; assembly: GCA_043769625.1. GTDB lineage: Bacteria > Pseudomonadota > Gammaproteobacteria > Burkholderiales > JBEEJL01 > JBEEJL01. Next base: position 307 of record JAYVJD010000011.1, read on the forward strand.
ATACCGTTTTCGCTTTGCAGCCAAACTTCAATATCGGCGCGAACGTGATTTGCAACCAACGTGGGCAAGCCGATGCCGAGGTTCACATAAAAACCATCTTGCAATTCTTGCGCAGCTTTCGCCGCCATTTGATCGTGGGTCCAGGCCATGGCTATGCCGCTTTCTTTTCGGTGATGGTACGCTTTTCGATGCGCTTTTCGGGATTTGCGTTGACGACGATTCGGCTCACGTAAATGCCCGGCAGATGCACGTCATCCGGATCGATCTCACCAACTTCCACGAGTTGCTCGACCTCAACGATGGTAGTTTTTCCGGCCATCGCCGCCGCCGGGTTGAAGTTACGCGCGGTACGCCGAAATACCAGGTTGCCACTCTTGTCGGCCTTCTGCGCTTTTACCAACGCAACCTCCGGATTCAACGCCCGTTCCATCACATATTGATGGCCATCGAACTCGCGAATTTCTTTGCCTTCCGCAACTAGCGTGCCGACACCCGTGCGCGTGAAAAATGCCGGAATCCCGGCGCCGCCTGCTCGCAATTTTTCCGCCAATGTTCCCTGCGGCGTGAACTCCAACTCCAATTCATTCGCGAGATACTGGCGCTCGAATTCCTTGTTCTCGCCGACATAACTGGAGATCATTTTTTTGATTTGCCGCGTTTCGAGTAACTTGCCCAAGCCAAAGCCGTCAACACCAGCGTTGTTGGAAATTACCGTGAGGTTTTTAACTTTGCTGTCGCGCAGCGCGTCGATTAATGCTTCGGGAATTCCACATAATCCGAAGCCGCCGACGGCGATTAGCTGGCCGTCTTTGACGACGCCTGCCAATGCCGACTGCGCATTTGCATAAACTTTATTCATACGTTCGCTTGTCCAAAAATTTAAGTCCTTAATAGTGCAGAATCATACCATCTCAGTAATATTTCTTGACCACGCCGCCGCTGCAAATGGTTGCGCATGCACTTAATGTGCGGCATCGTTCGCGCTTATTTTGCCAAGCACCCCGGTTAGGTCCACGTACCAAATATTCCCGCTAGGATCGGCTGCGACGCCGATCGGGCGCGCATCAAAGCGAGGCAGGTTAAAAAATTTGAACTGGCCATCCTTAAAGCGCCCCAATGCATGATCGCGCACCATCGCGAACCAAATTGCGCCATCGGCGGCAACCGTTAAGCCGACTACGCCGGCCATGCGCGATTCGCTCGGGATCGGATATTCGCTAAATTCCTCGTTGTGAATTCGCCCAAGTTTATTGCTGCGAAACTCTAAAACCCAAACGTCGCCTTTTGCGTCGACGGTAATATCGGTCGGCGCACTCGCCGGCGTCGGCACCCAAAACCAATCGGTATTGCCGTCTTTCGGATCGATGCGCACGATTTGCCCGGCCTGTTGCAAGGTCGCCCAGGCCTTGCCATCCGGCGCGATCGCAACGCCGTAGGGTGTGCCACGCGCGGATTGCAATTGATAGCGCTCCAGGGTTTCACCTTTCAAGCGCGTCACACTGTAGGCCGAGCCTTCCGCAAACCATACCGCGCCATCCGGCGCGACCGTCAAGCGTTGCAGACGCGCGACCGGCGTGCCGAGGGGAAACGTTTTGATTTCGTTGCTCGGCGACACGCGCCCGATACTCAACGCCGGTGCATCGACATACCAGGCATTGTTTTCGTGATCGACTGCGATGCCGATCGGATCCATGTTGCGCGTGCCTTTTTCAATGCGCTCAATTTTGCCGTTACGAAATACGCCAATGGCACTGGAGAAATCGATTGTGAACCAAATGCTGCCGTCCTTTCCCGCGGCAATCGCGGCAGGAATATCGTTCTTTTCCAGCATCGGATATTCGGTAACTCGCGCCGTTGGCGGTGGGGCGAGGCGCCAGGCGGCGATGCACATGGCGACAAGTATCGCGAGCGC
>JAYVJD010000012.1:0-6066 GCA_043769625.1 Pseudomonadota bacterium
TTGCCGCGCACGCCGGACATGGTCACCCATTCCATGTCGTAGCCGCGCGCCGGAACCAGCTTGGCTTCCATACCGTTTTGCGTGCCGAGCCATACGACATTCCATTGATGCTCGCGCAAATAATCGGCGACCGCCAGGGCGGGGAACACATGTCCACCGGTGCCGCCGGCCATGATGAGTATGGTGTGGCTCATACCGAGCGGCCTTTTTTCATTTGCCGGTTCTCGAAATCGATGCGGAGCAATATCGCCACCGCGACGCAATTCGCGACGATGCCGCTGCCGCCGAAACTCAGGAACGGCAGCGTCAAACCCTTGGTCGGCAACACACCCATATTCACGCCCATGTTGATCACCGATTGCACCGCGATCCACACGCCAATACCCTGCGCGACTAAGGACGAGTAGTAGCGTTCCAGTGTCGCCGCGTCGCGGCCGATGCTGAAGGCACGCAAAATCAAAAACACAAACATCGCGAGCACTGTAATGATGCCAATGAGTCCGAGTTCTTCAGCAATCACAGCAAGCAAAAAGTCGGTGTGCGCTTCAGGCAAATAAAACAATTTTTCTACGCTGGCGCCCAGTCCGACGCCAGAAAATTTGCCACGGCCAAAGGCGATCAGTGCGTGCGACAGTTGATAGCCCTTGCCGAACGGATCGGCCCACGGGTCCATAAAATTCAACACGCGCTGCATGCGATAAGGCGAGGCGATAATCATGATGACAAACGCCACCATCAACATCACTATCAAGCCGACAAACAAGCGCCAGTTAAGCCCACCTAAAAATAATATCGACATAGCGATGGCGCTGATGACCACCAATGCACCAAAGTCCGGCTCGCGTAACAGCAGCGCGCCAACCAAAAACATGACGCCGAACATGGGCAAAAAGCCTTGCTTGAAACTATGCATGGCCTTAAATTTGCGCACGGTGTAGTCGGCGGCGTAGAGCACGGCAAACAGTTTCATAAACTCGGACGGCTGAATGGTGAAGGCGATAAGCGAAATCCAACGCCGACTACCGTTCACTTCGCGGCCGATAAAGGGCAGCAACACCAGAATCAGCGCAAGCAGGCCGGCAAGAAAAATCATCGGCGCAAATTTCTGCCATTGACGCATGGAGACGCGGAATACCAGCGCGCCCACGCCAATCCCGCCGACGAGATACACCGCATGCCGGGTGAGAAAGTAGGAGGCGCGATGGCCAAACGCGCGCTCGGCTTCGGCCATGGCGATCGAGGCGGAATACACCATGACCAAGCCAAACGACAGCAGCAACAGCGTGACCCAGATCAAGCTTTGGTCGTAGGCGTGTTTTTCCTGTGGGCGAGCGATGCCGTTGGTGATGGAGCCGACATTCATCATCAGTGCGCCCCCACTATTTTGGGTTTGAGCGCCAACACCGCCTGGATAAACATTTCTGCGCGATGACCGTAGTTGCGGAACATATCGAAGCTGGCGCAAGCGGGCGAGAGCAACACCACATCGCCGGGTTGCGCGGCGGCGAAACTTTTATTTACGGCGTCCGACATGGTCTCCGCGCGGGCAAGCGGCACGCCGCTGGATTGAATCGCGTTGGCGATCAACTCAGCGTCGCGACCTATCAACACGACGGCGCGTGCGTGATTTTTTACCGGCGCGTTCAAAGGTGAAAAGTCCTGTTCTTTGCCGACGCCGCCGGCAATTAACACCACCGGTTGCGTCATACCGTTCAGCGCGGCGACCGTTGCGCCGACGTTGGTGCCTTTTGAGTCATCGTAAAAAGTCACGTCGCTAATGCGCGCGACTTCTTGTACACGGTGCGGCAAACCTTTGAAATTTTTCAGCGCAGTGACGAGTGATTTTTCATCCATATCAATCGCGCGACAAAGCGCAAATGCGGCTAAAGCGTTGGCCGCATTGTGTAAACCATTTATTTGTAACTCATTGATTAAAATTAAGTTTTTATCGCCTTGGCAAAGGCTTTTGACACCGGCCGATTCGCCGATACCGAATTCATTTTTATGGTTTGCGCGGCTCAGGCCGAAGCTCACGCAAGCTTGCGTACTCACGCGCATGCTCAACGTCATCGCATCATCGCGGTTCAAAACCTGCGTCGTGCAATGGCGAAAAATACGCGCCTTGGCCATCGCGTATTCTGCGATATCGGCGTAGCGATCCATGTGGTCTTGCGAAATATTGAGTACCGTCGCGGCATCCACTTTCAAACTGCTTGTCGTCTCCAGTTGAAAACTCGACAGCTCCAACACATACACATCCGGCTGACGCGTGCGTTCGGCTTCCATCAACGCGTCGAGCACCGGCAAGCCGATATTTCCCGCGACCACGGTGTGCAAACCAGCGGCCTGACACATTTCGCCGACTAAAATGGTGACGGTGGTTTTGCCGTTGCTGCCGGTGATGGCGATCACTTTGGGCCGCGCATCCATGGCATTGAGAGCTTGCGCGAACAATTCAATATCGCCGACCACGGGAACGCCAGCCGCGACCGCTTGCGCAACCAGCGGCTCCGACAGTGGCACGCCGGGACTAATGGCGATGAGATCAATACCGACAAAACTCGCTGCAGTAAATGGCCCGGTATCGAGCGGCGTAGAGGGGACATACAAACCCAGATCGTGCGCCAGCGGCGGATTATCGCGCGTGTCGGCGACGCGCACATGCGCGCCGCGCGCGTACAGCCAGCGCGCCATCGACAAACCGGTGTCGCCGAGGCCGAGCACTAATACGCGTTTATTTTTTAGCGCCATTGTCATTAACGTAATTTCAAAGTCGATAAACCGATCAATACCAAAATCATGGTGATAATCCAGAAGCGCACCACGACCTGTGTTTCTTTCCAGCCTTTTAATTCGTAATGGTGATGTAGCGGCGCCATGCGGAACACGCGCTTGCCGGTGAGCTTGAAACTCGCCACTTGAATAATCACCGACAGAGTTTCCACCACAAACACGCCGCCCATAATCAGCAACACGATTTCCTGGCGCACAATCACCGCCACCACGCCGAGCGCGCCGCCGAGCGCCAATGCGCCGACATCGCCCATGAACACTTCGGCCGGATAGGCGTTAAACCACAAAAAGCCGAGGCCCGCGCCGCCAAGCGCAGCGCAAAAAATCATCAACTCGCCGGCGCCGGGGATATACGGCAAGAATAAATATTTGGAGTAATCGACGCGGCCGGTGACGTAAGCGAAGACCGCGAGACCGCTGGCGACCATCACCGTCGGCATGATGGCGAGGCCGTCGAGACCGTCGGTGAGATTCACCGCATTACTGGTGCCGACGATGACAAAAAACGCCAGCACAATAAAACCAATCGGGCCCAAGGGAATCGCCACAGTTTTGATAAACGGCACGATCAGCTCGGTGTGCTGCGGCAGTTTGGCGCTGTAAGCGAGAAATACGGCGACGGATATACCGATCAAGGTTTGCCAAAATAATTTCGCTTTAGCCGACAAGCCTTTCGGGTTGCGATACACCACTTTGCGATAATCATCGACCCAGCCGATCGCGCCGAAGCCGAGCGTCGTGATAATGACGGCCCAGACATAGTGGTTGGATAAATCACACCAGAGCAACGTCGCGGCGGTGATGGACACCAAGATCAACGCGCCGCCCATGGTCGGCGTGCCGGCTTTGACCAAGTGCGTTTGTGGGCCGTCGTCGCGCACCGACTGGCCGATTTTCATTTGGGCCAGACGGCGAATCATGTACGGACCGACCATGAAAGAAATGATTAACGCCGTCATCATCGCCAACACCGCGCGCAGCGTAATGTAATTGAATACATTAAAGGCGCGTATGCCATGCTCTTTGGCCAACCACTGAAAAAGTTCGAGTAACATTTTATTGGCTTTCTTTAGCGTCGAGCGTGCCGACTGCCGCGTTAAAATTCGGCCGCGCGATGGCATCGACCACGCGCTCCATGCGCATAAAGCGCGAACCTTTGACCAGCACGACGGTGTTGGCATCAAGCAGGGGTAATAAGGTATTCACCAATTCATCCAGTGCGACAAACTTTTGTGCGCCGAGTCCGAAGGCGCGCGCAGCGTGGACGCTTAATTCGCCGAGGGTAAACAAGGTATCGATGCCCGCTTGCTTGGCTTCGATGCCGATTTGCTCGGTTAACTTCGCGCCGTCCGCGCCGAGCTCGCCCATATCGCCTAGCACTAGGATTTTTCTGCCGGTCGATTTGGTTAACACGGCAATCGCGGCGTGCACTGAATCCGGATTGGCGTTATAGCTGTCGTCGATAATGTCCGCGCCGTTGATGCCGGGCTTGCGTTGCAAGCGGCCCTTCACGCCGCTGAATTGGCTCAGGCCGCGCGCGATCGAGGCCAAGGGAATTTCCATTGCCACGGCAGCGGCGCAAGCAGCAAGCGCATTTCGCGCGTTGTGTTCGCCCGGCACCATCAGCAGAGTAGAAAAATCGCCGCGCGGCGTGGTCACTTGCATCGGTGTGCCGGTGGCGTTGAGCTGGTATTTGGCCGAAACGTCGGCCGGTTGCGTCAGGCCAAAGGTGAGCTGGCGATATTTATGCGCCAGAGATTTCCACAAAGGTTCAGCTGCATCATCAGCGTTGATAATGGCGATGCCGTCGGCTGCGAGACCAGAAAAAATTTCGCCTTTGGCGCGGGCGACGGCTTCAAGGCCGCCGACTTCGCCCAAGTGCGCGCGCTGCGCGTTATTCACCAGCGCGACTTGCGGCTTGGCGATATGCGTCAGGTAATAGATTTCACCTTCGTGATTCATGCCCATTTCAATCACGGCAAAGCGATGTTGCGCGCGCAGTTTCAGCAGTGTGAGCGGCATGCCGATGTGATTATTTAAGTTGCCTTCGGTGGCGAGCACCGCCGCATCGTTGCCGCAATAGGCGCGCAAAATGCTGGCGATCATTTCTTTCACCGTGGTTTTGCCATTGCTGCCGGTGAGGGCAACCACGGGCAGGGTAAAGCTATTGCGCCAATGTCCGGCTAGCTGACCGAGCGCGGCTAGCGTGTCTTTGCACACGATTAACGGCAGCGGTGCGTTGGCAATCGGCTTGTGCACCAGCGCCGCGACGGCACCGCTGCTCACGGCGATGTCGAGGTAATCATGGCCGTCGAATTTTTCGCCATCAAGCGCAACGAATAAATCGCCGCGCTTGATCTCGCGGCTATCCGTACACACACCGCTGAACGACGTATCGTTGCCGCGTAATTCCGCGTGCAGCGCGGCGGCGGTTTGGCTTAAGGTCAACATATTCGTGGCCGTTGATTCGGTCATATCAACTATTCCCCGCGTTATTTTCGCCGCCATATTTTTTTTCTAACGCGGTATTGGCGTGTTGCACGTCGCTGAAAATCGTCTTGACCCCGGTGATGTCCTGCGTCGCTTCGTGGCCTTTTCCGGCGATCAGCAATACATCATTTTTATCAATTAAATCAATGGATTGCGAAATTGCCAAAGCACGATCAGGTTGAATGTTTTTTTGCGCCGCGCCCATGCCAGCGACGATTTGTTGAATGATCGCTGCGGGATTTTCACTGCGCGGATTATCGCTGGTGACGACGCTGAGATCGGCTAAGTTGGCGCTGATGGCGCCCATCAACGGACGCTTGCCATTATCGCGATCACCGCCGCAACCGAACACACACACCAACTTGCCGCCAGCCGGAACGATATCGCGCAAGGTGAGTAATACTTTTTCCAGCGCATCGGGCGTGTGCGCGTAATCGACCACGACCAAGGGTTGATCGCCACCACCGAGTTGTTGCAGGCGTCCGGGTGGTGCGGTGAGTTGCGACAGCGCGTGAAGCGCATCGGCAAAATGGACGCCACCAGCGAGCAATACGCCGAGCACGCCGAGTAGATTCGATGCGTTAAACGCGCCAAGCATACGCGACTGTAAGCGGCCATTGCCCCAGCGCGAGGTGATGTCGAGCGTCATGCCATCGCGCGACAAGCGCATATTGCTGCCGCGAATATCGCCGTGCTGCAGGCTATACGTGATGACATCCAGCGCGTCGGATTTGAGTTCGTTGGCGAGGCGCGCGCCGTAGGCATCGTCGGCGTTAATCACCG
>JAYVJD010000013.1:0-6055 GCA_043769625.1 Pseudomonadota bacterium
ATTGTTTACCCGTCGCGCAAACAGCGCGACAGTATCAATGCCAAGGCGATGAATGATCCGCGTCTCGCCAAGATGATGGATCCGAACAATATGCCCTTCGACGGCAAGCGCATGTTTTGGGGCGGGTTCAAAATGATGATCGACGTTTGATGCAATAGAGCAGAGTGCGTCGCACACGCGGCGCACAAGCAGCTTTTTATTTTGTCTAATGAATTTATATAAGTATTTGATTTAATTTAATTATTTTTATTTTTGGTGATTCAGCCGCAGCCATATTTTGACCAATGTGATGCTTTCCACTGCGCATATTTATCCGAGAGCAAGATAATTAACGCATCACTAAAAAACGAAAACGCAAAAATAAAATGTCCGCCATTATTTGTCCTAAATGCAAACACGCTCGACCTTCCGACACCACTGCGCCCGACTGGCAATGCCCAGCCTGCGGCGTGGCCTACGCGAAAGCGGCAGAGGGCGTGCGTAGCAATGTCGTCTCGACCCAACGCAGTTTCGCAGCGCGCTCTGATGTGAACATTGCGTCAGGCTTTTCCATTCCGTGGGGAAAAATATTTTTGCTTGCGCTATTGGCATGCGGCGCCTGGGCCACCGTGCAAGCGAAGCAGGGCAAATTGGGGAATGTATTTGGCAGCGCAACGATGTCTGAAAAAGACATTATTGCCTTAGCTGAAACCATCCAACCCGGCGATGTAAAAATGTACACCACCACTAGTTGCCCCTATTGCGCACAAGCTCGCACATGGCTGAAACAATATGGTTTTCCGTATGAAGAGTGCGACGCAGAGGCGCGCAAAGAATGCTCCGATCAACTGGTCGCGCTAGGCGGCAGAGGCGTGCCTTATCTGCTGGTAAAAGGTAAACATGTGGATGGATTCGATTCGGATGCGTTTTTGAAAGTGCTGCAAAAGTAGATTGTCGTTTTGGTTCTTTCAATTTTGATTCTCGTTACCCCTCAAATGCTCTACGAAGCAGGGTGCCTTGCGCAACGCAAGCGCACCCTCAAAGCTGCGCAGCAATAATCGTTCCTATTTGTTGTGCATTTCCGCTCACTTGATTACAATCAATCTATCATTTCAAGTTAGACCCGTCGGGGCAGAACACAATTCCCTAACCGTCGGCGCACCACCCAAAAACATAATTTTTGAGGAGATGTTATGACTGCCCGTCCTGTTTCGCTCGACGATAAATACACACTCGATTCTGGCCGCGTGTTTCTCACCGGCATACAAGCCTTAGTCCGACTTCCAATGATTCAACGCCAGCGCGATCTTGCTGTAGGTTTGAACACGGGCGGATTTATCTCCGGCTACCGCGGTTCGCCCATTGGCGGGCTGGATCAAAATTTGTGGAAAGCGAAAAAATTTCTCACGGAGCATCACGTCGTGTTCGTGCCCGGCGTGAACGAAGAGCTCGCTGCGGATGCGGTGTGGGGTTCGCAGCAAGTAAATTTATATCCTGACGCCAAATACGACGGCGTGTTCGCCATGTGGTACGGCAAAGGTCCGGGCGTCGATCGTTGCGGCGATGTGTTCAAACATGGCAACGCAGCGGGCAGCAGCAAACACGGCGGCGTGTTGCTGGTCGCGGGCGATGATCATGCGGCCAAGTCATCCACCTTGCCGCATCAAAGCGATCACGCTTTCGATGCAGCGATGATTCCCGTGTTGTCGCCTGCCGGCGTACAGGAGTTCATTGACTTCGGCATTCACGGTTGGGCGATGTCGCGTTACTCCGGTTGTTGGGTTGGCTTCAAAACTATTTCTGATACAGCCGAGTCTTCCACCTCGGTCGATATCGATCCGTTCCGCGTTAAAGTTATTATTCCGACGGATTTCAACATGCCAGAAAGCGGCCTGAATATTCGCTGGCCCGATCCGCCGCTGGAGCAGGAGAAACGCATCCAGTCGGAAAAAATTTACGCCGCGCTGGCCTACGCGCGCGCCAATCATTTGAACAAAATCATCATAGACAGCCCCAAGCCCAAGCTCGGCATTATCGCCAGCGGCAAAGCCTATCTTGACGTACGCCAGGCGCTGGAAGATTTAGGTATCGACGAGAAACACGCAGCGGAGTTGGGCCTGCGCGTATATAAAATTGGCATGACCTGGCCGCTGGAGCCGGAAGGGATTCATCAGTTCGCCGAAGGGCTGGAAGAAATTCTGGTGGTGGAAGAGAAGCGTCAGGTCATCGAGTATCAACTCAAAGAGCAACTCTACAATTGGCGCGAAGATGTACGTCCGCGTGTCGTGGGTAAGTATGACGAAAAAGGCGAATGGGCTTTGCCGATGGGCCACGGCTTGTTGCCTGCATCGGGCGAGCTCACGCCGGCGATGATTGCGCGCGTGATTGCGGCGCGTATCGCGCGCTTTCACACCAGCGACATCATCGCCAAACGGCTGAAATTTTTAGAAGAAAAAGAAATGTCACTGGCGAAACCGCGCAAATTAATTCAACGCTCGCCGTATTTTTGTTCCGGTTGCCCGCACAATACTTCGACCGTGGTGCCTGCAGGCAGTCGCGCGACGGCGGGTATCGGTTGTCATTACATGGCGATCTGGATGGACCGCGAGACATCAACGTTTACGCAAATGGGCGGCGAGGGCACACCGTGGATAGGACAAGCGCCGTTCACCAACACGAAACATATTTTCGCCAATCTCGGCGACGGCACTTATTATCATTCGGGCAGTCTCGCCATACGCGCGTCGGTCGCGGCGGGTGTGAATATCACTTACAAACTACTCTACAACGACGCAGTGGCGATGACTGGTGGCCAGCCCATTGATGGACCGATTTCAGTGCCGATTATCACGCAACAACTCAGAGCCGAAGGCGTGAATAACATCGTGGTGATGAGCGACGATGTGGAAAAATATTCCAGCTATGTCGGTATGGCGTCCGGTTTGCGCTATGAGCATCGCGATCACATCGACGCCGTACAGCGCGAATTGCGCGAACAAAAAGGCGTATCGGTTTTGTTGTACGACCAGACCTGCGCAGCGGAAAAACGTCGCCGGCGTAAGCGCGGCAAATTCCCCGACCCAGCTAAACGTGCGTTCATCAACGAAGCAGTATGTGAAGGCTGCGGTGATTGCAGCGTGAAATCCAATTGTTTGTCGGTCGAGCCAGTGGAAACCGAATTCGGCCGCAAGCGCGCGATCAATCAATCGTCATGCAACAAAGATTATTCCTGCGTCAATGGATTTTGCCCCAGCTTTGTCACCATCGAGGGCGGTGGATTAAAAAAACGCAAAGCCGCGCAGACTAAAAATGACGAAATGATAGATTTGCCCTTGCCGCGTATTCCGGCGATTACGCATCCTTACGGCGTATTGATCACCGGCGTCGGCGGCACTGGCGTGGTCACCATCGGTGCCTTGCTCGGCATGGCGGCGCACATTGAAGGTAAGGGCATCACGGTGCTTGATATGACCGGCCTGGCGCAAAAAGGCGGCGCCGTGTTTTCGCATGTGCGTATCGGCAATCGCGCGGAAGACATTCACGCGGTGCGCATCGCGGCGGGTGAAGCGGACTTGGTGTTGGGTTGCGATTTGGTCGTGGCGGCGAGTGACGAAGCCATCGCCAAAATGCAAACCGGCGTGACGCGCGCGGTGATCAATCATTCGATGACACCGACGGCGGAATTCACGCGTAACGCTGATTTGCAATTTCCGATTGAAGATATGGTCGCGACCATTCAGGAAGAGGTCAGCGCGACCAACGCCGATTTTATCGATGCCGAAGGACTGGCGACAGGCTTGATGGGCGATTCCATTGCGACCAATTTATTCATGATGGGTTATGCCTTTCAGAAAGCTTTGCTGCCGCTGCAACTGGAATCGATCATGCAAGCGATAGAGCTGAATGGCGTCGCAATCGAGATGAACAAACAGAGTTTCACTTGGGGCCGGCGCGCGGCGTATAACTTGAAAGCGGTGACGGAAATCGCCGAACCGAAAGCCGAGTTACCCGCATCGCAAGTGATGTCGGAGAGTTTGGATGAAACCATCGCGCGGCGAGTGAAGTATTTAACCGCGTATCAAGATGCAGCTTACGCGTCGCGTTATACAGCGTTGGTGGAAAAAGTACGCGCTGCGGAAAAACAGTTTTCCAATAAACAAGCCTTGGCCGAGGCCGTGGCTAAATATTATTTCAAACTGCTGGCGATCAAAGATGAGTATGAAGTCGCACGGCTTTATACTGACGGCGAATTTCTAAAGCGTGTGGCGCAAACATTTGAGGGGGATTACAAAATTCGTTTTCATCTCGCGCCGCCTCTGTTGTCGAAAGCGGATCCTGTCACTGGCGAAGTGAAAAAAACCGAATTTGGCCCGTGGTTGTTAACTGCATTTAAGTTATTGAATAAATTGAAATTTTTGCGTGGCGGTAAATTGGATATTTTCGCTTATTCGGCGGAACGCAAAATGGAAAAAAAGTTGCTGTTTGATTACGAAAAAAATATCGCAGAGATCTTGTCCGGCCTTAGTCGGCACTATTATTCAACGGCTATTGAAATTGCCGCGCTGCCTGAACACATCCGTGGCTATGGTCATGTAAAAGTAAGACATGTAAAACAAGTGGAAGCGCAAAAAGAAACCTTGCTTAAAGCCTTTCATTCCCCCGTGATTCCGATTCGCGCAGCCGCTTAAAATAAATAAGGAAAAGAAATTGTCGAATAGTTACTTGATGTGCGCACCGTCTTATTTCAACGTGGAATATGTGATCAACCCTTGGATGAAAGGCAATGTCCACGGCGCCTCGATAGAGCGCGCCAAGCAGGAATGGCAAGCGCTATTCAATATCATCAGCAAACATGCGACGGTGGAGTTAGTGCCGCCGCAGCCCGGCGTGCCGGACATGCCGTTCAGCGCGAATGCGGGTTTAGTGCTGGATGACCGCATTGTATTGTCGCGCTTTTTATACCCGGAGCGCCAAGGTGAAGAGCCGCATTTTGAAGAATGGTTTTGCAGCCACAATTTTGCCGTGTTAAAGCTACCGAAAAATATCCCGTTTGAGGGCGCGGGTGATGCCTTGCTCGATCGCAAGCTGTCGTTGCTGTGGATGGGCTATGGCCATCGTTCCAGCCGCAAGGCGCTCGATTACATTGCTGACTGGTTGCAAATTGACGTGCAATTGCTCAAGCTGGCCGATGAACGGTTTTATCATCTCGATACCTGCTTCTGCCCGTTGAGCGGTGGCTACGTGATGTATTTCCCGCCAGCATTCGACAAAAAATCGCAAAAGGCGATTGCTGATCGTGTGCCGGAAAAATATCGCATCGTGGTGGAAGAAGCGGACGCGCTGAATTTTGCCTGCAATGCCGTGAATATCGATGATATCGTGATCATGAATCAGGCCAGCGAAAAATTAGTCAAAGCGCTCGAAGCGATTAAATTCCGCGTGTTGCAAACACCGTTGAGCGAATTCATGAAAGCCGGCGGTTCAGCGAAGTGTTTGACGTTGCGCTTGAACGAGCCGCGCCTGACGGAAAAATAGCGAAACTCGGCGGCAGCGCGAACTCATCGCGCGCATCATAGTCGGACAAGCATGATTTAGACAAGGAGCCGTCATGCTTGACGCATCGTTGATTGCTTTTTTATTGCAGGCTGCGGTCTCAAATTCTGGTTTTCCCGCTATTCCGGTCGAGAGCTTGCCGCCGATCCGCGCGGTAAGTCGCGACACCATTGCCAAAGAAATTTGTCCATCGAAGCCGGCTGAATGCCAAGGCATCGTCGCCGTATTCGATACCGACGGCTACAGAATTTTATATAGCGACGAGTTGGATGCGGAGAGCGCGGCCGACAATTCTTTTTTGATTCATGAACTGGTGCACGTGCTGCAGTTCAAGGTCAACGGCGACAAAATTTTCGCCAGTTGTGAAGCGTCGATGAAAACCGAAACCGAAGCCTATCGCGCACAAAATAATTATTTGAAAAAAGAAGGACAGTTTTTACGCTTCGGCGAAACCTTGGCGTTTACTGCTTGCGCGGGGTCACAGAATACTTTTTTTACGTCTGAAATACTCAAATAAAACAAA
>JAYVJD010000014.1:0-2211 GCA_043769625.1 Pseudomonadota bacterium
GCAAAATATCCAATTCAACTGGCCCGCACTGGAGGGCGTGCCGGATATTCTGGCCGAGCTCGCCAGCGTGGAAATGCATGCGATACAAACCAGCGGCAATTGCATCCGCAATACGACCAGCGATCAATTTGCCGGTATTGCGTTCGACGAGTTAATCGACCCGCGTCCATATTGCGAACTCATCCGCCAATGGAGCACTTTCCATCCTGAGTTCGCCTATCTGCCACGCAAATTCAAAATCGCCGTCAGCGGTTCGGTCGAAGATCGCGCGGGAACTTTGGTGCATGACATTGGTGTGCATGCAGTAAAAAATGAACAAGGTGAAATCGGATTCCGCATTCTGGTGGGCGGCGGTTTGGGCCGCACGCCGATTATCGGCCATGTCATTCGCGAATATTTACCGCGCGAACATTTACTTACTTATCTCGACGCGATCTTGCGTGTGTATAACCGCTTTGGTCGGCGCGATACCAAATACAAGGCGCGCATCAAAATTCTGGTCAAAGAATTGAAGCCGGAAAATTTCGCCAAAAAAGTTGAAGCGGAATGGTTACATTTCAAAGACGGCCCGGCGACAATAACTGAAACAGAATTTGCGCGCATGGAAAAATTTTTCACAGCGCCCGTATATGAAAAGTATTCGGGCGACGATGCCGAGTACACGAAGAAACTAAATGAAATCAAAGGTTTTTATAATTGGGCTAAGCGCAATGTATTCATGCATAAAGTCGCAGGCTACGCCGCCGTCACTTTGTCATTAAAACCAACCGGTGTCGCGCCGGGCGACGCTACCGACAAACAACTCGACGCCGTCGCCGATCTCTCCGATGAATATTCATTCGGTGAAGTGCGCATCTCGCACGAACAAAACATAATTCTTAGCGACGTGAAGCAGGCGGATTTATTCGCGCTGTGGGAGCGCGCCAAACAAATCGGCTTCGCTACGCCGAATATTGGTTTGTTGACCGACATCATCTGCTGCCCTGGCGGTGATTTCTGCTCGCTCGCTAACGCCAAGTCGATCCCGATAGCCGAAGCGATCCAACGTCGTTTCGATGACCTCGATTATTTGCACGACATCGGCGACATTGAGCTGAATATTTCCGGCTGCATGAATGCCTGTGGCCATCATCATGTCGGACAGATTGGCATTTTAGGTGTCGATAAAAATG
Source organism: Pseudomonadota bacterium (assembly GCA_043769625.1). Taxonomy (GTDB): domain Bacteria; phylum Pseudomonadota; class Gammaproteobacteria; order Burkholderiales; family JBEEJL01; genus JBEEJL01. The sequence goes on from JAYVJD010000014.1 coordinate 1,173, forward strand.
GCTCGGAGTGGTATCAGGTTTCCATTGGTGGCTCGCAAGGTATGACCGCGTCACTAGGCAAAGTCATCGGCCCGAGTTTCGCGCAGGACGAAATGCCCGACGTGATTGAAAAAATTATTCAGGTGTATATCGAGCAGCGTCATGAAGACGAGTCTTTCCTCGATATGTCGCGCCGCGTAGGCCTGGAGCCGTTCAAGACGCGCGTGTATGCGAATAAAAAACATCACGAGGAAACCGTCGATGCCTAAGCTGATTAAAGATCGCGCGATTATTGAAGATACTTGGTTACTGCTTCGTCCGACCAGCGACGGCGCGTTGCCGGAGTTGCCCGCGCAAGGCGATGTGATTGTGCCGCTGGCAATGTGGCAAACACAACGCGATGTTTTGCTCGCGAGCAAAAGTAAACTCGGCGTGTGGCTAGCGCCAAATGACGAGCCGGAGCTGATTGCGGCTGATCTGGATAAATTTGCCGTGATAGCCGTGGACTTCCCCCAGTTCACCGATGGTCGCGGTTATTCCATCGCGCGCTTGCTGCGTGAACGCTATCAGTACAGCGGCGAATTGCGCGCGATTGGCGATGTGTTGCAGGACCAGATATTTTATTTGCATCGCTGCGGCTTTAATGCGTTTGCCGTGCGCGCGGATAAAAATATTGAAAGTGCGTTGAAGGCATTGAATGATTTTTCGGAAACGTATCAAACGTCGGTGGAACAGGCGCAGCCTTTGTTTCGGCGTCGGTAATATTTAGGAAGAATACTAATCGAAGAAAGGAAGTCCCTCCTTTTGGCAAAGGGAGGCTAGGAGGGATTTGAGAGGGTGGAGAACAGAAACCCATCCCCACCCTAGCCCTCCCCTTGAAGGGGAGGGGATAAGGGGGGGGCGAATAATGAATGAGGACAGTTAATGACGTTGGAACAAAAAATTATCGCAGCAAATAAATTACTCGCTAACATAGCGAGGGATTTTGCACCCGCTACTTTCGCCAACAGCTATGGCGCAGAAGATATGGTGCTAACCGATTTGATTGCGAAAAATTTTC
>JAYVJD010000015.1:0-15134 GCA_043769625.1 Pseudomonadota bacterium
CTTATTTTGTTGTTATTAGGTTCGCTGTTTTCAATGGGTGGTGGTGTGGCCGTTGGCGGAATAGCAGAAGCATTAGATAGAGCCGTGCGCGGCGGCAGAGCTTTAGCGTCGATCGTGCCAGTGCCCTTGCTTGCCAACATCCCCTATATCCCGAATACCAAAGACGTTACCAACTCACGTTTATCGTTAACTGCCAACGTATTGGGTGTGCTGGTCATGCTATCAACACTCTTACTCATATTACACAGCAAGTGGATGCCGCTTGATGTGGCCTGGTTCGTCTTTTTGCGCAAATTAGGTCTGTAGAACTTTAGGGAGAAAAAAGTCATGGAACGAATAAAAGAAGCCCTCGATCGAGCCCGCCGTGAACGTGGCGGTGAGTCGCAATGGATCGACTCGGGCAACCTAACCAGTCTAAAAAGCAAAGCGCCGGCCAGTAGTGTAGGTGAGATCACTTATACGCGGACACGTGTGATGCCGGTCGCACAAGACTTACTCAGCATCAATCGGGTTATTCATGGGCCTGAGCAGAGTGCATACACCGATGTTTATAAAGTATTGCGCACACAAATCCTGCAAAAATTGCGCGAACGCAACGCCAATACTTTAGCCATCACCAGCCCCGGCCCAGGCGAAGGAAAATCGCTGACGGCATTGAATCTCGCCATCAGCATGGCGATGGAAATGGACAAAACAGTATTGTTGGTCGATGCCGACATGCGCAATCCGAGCTTGAATCGCTTGTTGGGTTTAGGCAATGTGCCGGGTCTGTCGGACTATCTTACGTCGGATATTGATCTGGCTGATTTGCTCATTCATCCTTCTATTCCGCGCTTGGTGGTATTGCCTGCCGGCAAGCGAATTGCCAATTCTTCCGAACTGCTGAGTTCGCAGCGGATGGCCAGATTGGTGCAGGAATTGAAGGCGCGTTACTCGTCGCGTTATGTGCTATTTGATTTGCCGCCGATGCTCAACGTGGCCGATGCCGCTGTGTTCATTCCTTATCTCGAAACGGCTGTGATGGTAGTCGAAGACGGCAAAACGCCGACCGAGGCGGTCAAACGCGCAGCAAGTTTGCTTCCCTCGAATAAGCTCCTCGGCACGGTGTTGAACAAAGTGAAGGAAATTCAGCCGGTCTATGGTTATGGCTATGGATACGGTTATGGCGCGCCAGCCAAAGCAGGCTGGTTTAGCAGGTTCCTAAAACCCAGGAGCGTGTAATGTACGAAGCATTTTTTGGATTCAAGGAAAAGCCGTTTTCGATTATTCCTGATCCGAGCTTTTTATATCCCAGCAGCAAGCATCGTGCGGCTTTGGATTTGCTCGAATACGGCATGATGAACCAAGCCGGATTTAACGTGATTACCGGCGAAATCGGCACGGGCAAAACCACGCTGATCCGCCATATCCTCAATCGCATGAACAAGGATGTGACGGTAGGCTTGATTTCGAATACCCATCGTTCGTTTGGCGAACTATTGCAGTGGATTTTGTACGCCTATGGTTTGGATTATAAGGGCAAAGAAAAAGTAGAAATGTTCCAGGCCTTCATGGAATTTCTGATCAACGAATACGCCAACAACCGCCGAACCGTTTTGATCGTGGATGAGGCGCAAAACATGTCGCCCGAAACGCTGGAAGAATTGCGCATGTTGTCGAACGTGAACGCCGACAAAAGTCAGGTGTTGCAAGTAGTGTTGGTCGGCCAGCCGCAGTTGCGCGAAACGCTGACTAGCCCGGAGCTGGAACAATTTGCCCAGCGGATTGCGGTGGACTATCACTTGTGGCCGCTTGATCGGGAAGAGACCCACGGCTACATCCGCCATCGTGTGTTGTATGCAGGCGGAATCAACCCTGAGCTGTTCAACGATGCGGCTTGCGATGTCGTGTTTGCGCAAACCGGTGGCACGCCGCGTTTAATCAATCTGCTGTGCGACACGGTTTTAGTCTATGCCTATGCGGTACAGCGCATGACGGTCGATGCCAAGTTGGTGGAAGAGGCGGCGCGAGATAAACAAAAGGGCGGCCTGTTTCAATTTCCACGGAAAGTTTCATCAGCGGCCTAGCGATGTGGTGCAGGCATTGATGGGTTTTCTCTAACCTAGGATTTCACATGCTGCCGCGTTAAGAAAACAAGGATCTGGTCGAAAACACGCATGCTTACCAAAGTCACAGGCATTCGCCAAGTCTATATTATGTTCAACTTAACGTATCAAACAACACTACTTTCATGAATATTCTTCTCGCCATTCTCGTCGTATGTATGATCGGGAAGGACATCAACTATCTGGATGACCCCTTAACCCCACGCGGTATTGCGCAGGGTATGTGTGCGATCGTCGGGTTGGTGTGGGTGGTCGCGAATTTTTCTGCCACAACGATTCAAAAATACTGGCCTATTTGGTTTTATCTCGGCGCTTTGTTTTTGACCTTGTTAACTGCTGCGGACAAAATGTCGGTGGCGTTTCAGATTGGTTCGTTGGCGGCGATGATCCTCTTTTTTATTGCTTATTTTGAATCTCGGCAATACCAAGCCTTTCGCAATCAATCCCCCATTATCGACAATAATATATTGATTAATATGACTATTTTGTCATATGCTGTGATTGCTATCGCGAGCGTGGCGCTGTACAAATTCGACCCGGCGCGAGCCAACGAAGTCTTGACGATTGGCGAGACACGCTTTCGCGGTATCTTGGGCAAGTCGGCGGCACTAGGCAGTAGCCTCGGCTTAATGGTCGGCGTGGCCTGGTTCGGCTGGAAACGCGGCTGGTTAAAATTTCTGCCTATTGTGTTCGGCCTCATCGGCATGGCGTTAACGCTGGCGCGAACATTTTGGCTTGCATTATTTATTGGCGTGTTGATTACGCTGTGGCTGTATCAACCAACCAAGCGCAAATGGGTGGTGGCGATTGTTGTGCTCGTGTTGTCAGCCGGCATCGCCATCAAGGGTTTTGATATTGTCGTGAGCACCAAAGGTGTAAATGAAGCTGCGCGGACCGACTCGTTAGAGCATTTATCTGGCCGCACGGTAATGTGGGATATTGGTTTTAAAGAGCTGAAAAAAAGTCCGTTATTTGGTTATGGTTTTACTGCCGGGGCGAGCGTCGTCTTCAAGGAGTGGAACCGGATTCGTAATTTTCAGGGCCGCGAAAAAGAAAAAAGTCGTGATACTTTGCACAGCGGCTACGTCCAGTCTTTGTTGGACGCAGGCTATATAGGCACATTTTTTTATTTATTAGTCATCATATTGGCATTTAAGAATCTGAATCGGTGGGATAGCGCGCGGCAGTATCCGGTCGAGTTTTTCAGCATGATATTTTTGATCGCCTCCAACTTTACCGAAAGCATTATTTTTTCTGCCGGCACGTTTACCAGCCTAATGTTTTGGGCGACCGCCGTATTTGCTTTCAGCCTCAAGCCGTCAGGCCGACAAACTGCACTAGCCATGAGCCCCGCACATGCCTGATTCCCATCTGCAAAAGGTCGATGTAGAGCGCGTTGCGCGAGGTGCCAGTCTGGTGTTCGTGGCCACTTTTGTCGGCCTTGGCCTGAACTATTTCTACGGCGTCATGTTGGCCCGACACTTGGGCCCGCAATTATTTGGCTACTACGCGGTAGCGTTAGGTATTTTCAACGTGCTGAGTATGGTGTCATTACTGAGCATTGATGGCGCGACCATGCGCTTTCTGCCCAAGCTGTTGGCGGAAAAACAAAATGCACAGGCGGTGGCACTGATTAAGTTGGTGGTTATTCTCGCTTTCTCAACTGGCACATTTTTCGCGCTGTTGTTGTTTTTGTCTGGTGATTTTCTGGCCATGACTTTTTACAAGAACGCAGAAATTAAGGCTTTACTCTACGCCTTCGCCTTGGCGATACCGGCCTTTGCCCTGACCACTATGCTGATTTGTTTATTACAGACTTTTCATGATGTGCGCAGGCGCATGGCGATAAAGTATGTATCAGAGCCGATTTTAAAATTTATGCTGACCCTGCTGTTTTTTGCGTTGGGTTGGCAGTTGGGTGCCGCGATGATCGGCATCGTGATTGCCATGTGGGTGAGTGTTTTCCTCGGCGCGATGGCTTTGCGTACGCACCTGAAAAAAATCGAATCGCCACACTCTTTGCCAATATATGGGCAAATTAAACCGGTGATGACGTTTTCGTTAACCTTGGCCATGGGGACCATTTTTAACCTAGCCGCGATTCGTTCAGACATCTTGATTATCGGCGGCATGGTCAGCACGGAGCAAGCAGGCGTTTACGCGGCGGCATTGCAAACGGCGGCGATACTGAGCCTGATACTTTCGTCCGTTGAGCAAATCATTGCGCCGATGTTATCGGAAGCGGTTTCTGGCACGAGCGCTAAAGCCAAACAAATTTACGCGTTATCTCTACGTTGGCCGATGTTGCTGGGGATGCCGCTGTTTACAATTTTTGTTGTCATGGCGCCTGAATTGTTGGGCATTTTCGGGCCCTCTTTCCGTCAAGCGGTGCCGTGTTTGATTATTCTGTTAGTCGGACAGCTGGTAATGCTGACGACCGGCTCGTCCAACTATTTTCTGCTCGTATCAGGCCACTCCAAAACCGTGATGATGAACGAACTCATCGGCACGACGATATTGTTAAGTTTGAATTTTTTACTTATCCCGCTCTATGGCATTTTGGGCGCGGCGATCGCGGTAGGCGGTAATTTGGCCTTCATCAATATCTTGCGCGTGTTTCAGGTATATCACTACTCAGGTTTGCATCCTTACGACAAAACGCTTTGGAAGCCCGCCTTGGTGGGGCTCGCTGTGTTTGTCGTCGTGGTGTCGCTACGGAATATTTTTGTCGCGAACCTGGTATTTTGGTTAGTGCCGATCACTCTGGTGTTATACCTGGCGCTGCTTTCGGCTGTGGGGATTGATCCGAGCGATAAGAAAGCCGCCATGGGCATCGTGCATCGGATTTTTCCGGCATTTAAGCGAAAGCCGATTTGATGAATCCTCGTGACCTAAAACCAACTACGCTGGAGAGGTTTTGGCGCGAGAGCCGATGAATTCCCTCGCGCAACAAAACAACGGTAGTATCAAATGTAGGCTAATCTAACCGGAATGTAGAACGATAAATTGTTGCATGACTATGGCTGAATTAAAAACGACAAAAACCGTAACACTGGTAACTATTCAGCTGAGTAGTTATCGGGTCACATTTTTTGAGAGCCTCAAGCAGGTCTTGAAGTCGATGAATATTGATTTGCAAATTGTGTACGGCGAAATTTGGCCGGAGCAGCGCGACCGGAATTACGAAGCCCATCTCTCTTGGGGCACAAGAATCAGCAATAAATTTTTCCCGATTGGTAAAAGTAATTATCTCTGTTGGCAAAAATTGCCGAAGAAAATGCTCGACGATTCGGATTTGGTGATCGTCAATCAAGAAAATAAAATCTTGTCGCATTATCCCGAGATATTAAAGCGTAACCGTGAAGGTAAGCGCCTAGCATTTTGGGGCCACGCCGTGGGGCCGCGCAGCAAATCGAATAATAATTTTAAAGAAAAATGGCGAAAGCTCTGGATAAATCGGGCCGATTGGTGGTTTGGTTATACGCAAAAATCAATTGAAGCATTGAGCCGGGCAGGTTTCCCGGAAGATAGAATTACCTGCACCAATAATGCCGTAGATAACTCGGCCTTTATTGAAGATGGACACCAAGTCACCAATGTCATGCTCAACGCTATTCGTGCGCAATGTGACCTCTCAGAAAATTCGCATGTCGGGCTTTACTGTGGCGCGCTGTATGCAGATAAACGGCTGGATTTATTGTTTGCCGCGGGTGATATTATTTATGCCAGCAATAATGATTTCAGGTTGCTGATCGTGGGTTCGGGATTAGAGGCCGATTATGTCAAACAGGCGTGCATAACGCGGCCGTGGGCATTTTCTGTCGGTTCCAAGGGCGGTGTAGAAAAGGCTGCCTATTTCAAATTAGCCGACATGGTGCTGAATCCCGGTTTGATCGGCTTGATTGTCCTCGATGCATTTTGCGTCGGCTTGCCGGTGATTACGACGGGCGGTACGACCCAGCATTCGCCAGAAATCGTTTATCTCGAACATAACGTTAACGGCTTAGTCACCAAACCCAACGCTTTGGAGTATGCCGCCGCCATTCTGGCGTTAATCGACGACCCGGCCAAATATCACGCAATGCGTGAAGCAGCAGCGGAGTCGGGGAAGATCTATACGCAAGAAAACATGGTCTTGCTGTTTGCCCAAGGCATCCAAGCCTGCCTTGAACGCTCGCCGAAATTAAGTCACTGAGCGGGCGTACACACTATGAAAATTCTGATGGCGCATTGTCACTACCGATCGGCTGCTCCCAGCGGAGAAGACGCGGTATATCGCAATGAACGCAAATTGCTTGAACGCCACGGCCACGAAGTGATTCCGTTTGAGCGCTTCAACGATGATATTGATGACTCAAATCTGAAAGGAAAAATTACCGTCGCGCGTGAAACCAGTTGGTCACAGCCAAGCTATGATGCACTCGACGCCTTGATTCGCAAAACACGGCCGGATGTCGCGCATTTTCATAACACCTTTCCGCAAATGTCGCCCAGTGTGTATGCCGCATGTCAGGATAATGGCGTGCCGGTCGTGCAAACATTGCACAACTATCGATTGGTCTGCGCTAATGGTTTGTTGCTACGCGAAGGCAAGCCGTGCGAGGATTGTTTGAGTGGTTCGCTCCTGCCCGCACTCAAACATCGTTGCTATCGCGGCTCTCTGCCGGCGACCGTTGCGCTGGTGTGGATGTTGGCCAGTAACCGTCGGCGCGACGTGTATAACGAACTGGTCAATCGCTATATCGTGCTCAGTCGTTTCGCCATTCCGCGCCTCAGGCAAGGTGGTCTGCCAGAAGCCCGTTTGGTGGTGAAGCCGAACTTTTTGCCCGCTGCCCCGGCGTTTAATGACCAGCGTGAACCCTACGCCATTTATGTCGGGCGCTTGACGGCAGAAAAAGGCGTCAGCACCTTAATCAAGGCGTGGAAAAATATCGATGGCTTGCCACTGAAAGTGTTGGGCGATGGGCAACTGCGTGCGGCGTTGGAAAAGGAAGTGCGAGAAAATCAGCTGAATGTTGAATTCCTCGGCTTTCGTCCGTCAAGCGAAGTGTTCGGCTTGGTATCCAAGGCGTCGATGCAAATTCTCCCGTCTGAATGTTACGAGGGGTTTTCAATTGCTTTGCTGGAAGCGTTTGCGACCGGCACGCCTGTAGTCGTATCGCGCTTGGGTAGTTTTGACGAGCTGGTCGCGGAAGGCGAAACCGGCATCAAATTTGAAGCCGGTAATGCGATAGACTTGGCGAATAAAATAAACGCCATCAAAGCGGATAGCGTTTCGCTCAGGCAAATGGGTGCGCGAGGCCGCGCATTATTTGAGCGAGAATATTCTGCTGAAAAAAATTATGAACTACTCATGGATATTTACCGTGCAGCGATCAATGATCAAAAGCTGACGCAGACTCAAGGAAAGGCAGCATGAGAAACGCAGGCTATGTCCTCGGTATTCCGATCGACCGAAAAGATTTGCACCAAGCGGTCGGCGATGCCAGCGCGGCAATCGAAAAACGCGCAGACAAAATTGTTTTTGCCTGCGCCAATCCGCATTCGATCGTCGTCGCGCAAAAAGATGCAGTGTTTAATCAAGCATTGAATCAAGCAAATTTGACTGTGGCCGATGGCGTCGGCGTGACCATGATGGCGAAATTTGCCGGTATAGAAATTGGCCCGCGCATTACCGGCAGCGATTATTTTTTTGCCATTATGGATTTACTGGTTAAGCGCGGCGGTGGCAGGGTATTTTTTTTCGGCTCCTCACAAAAAGTATTGGATCTGATCCGCGCAAGACTGGTACAAGACTATCCATCGATTGTATTATGCGGCGCCATTTCGCCGCCTTTCGGCAATTGGCGTGAATCAGAAAATAGTCAATTTATTCAACAAGTTAACGATGCTAGAGCGGATGTGCTGTGGGTCGGCATGACGGCACCGAAACAAGAAAAATGGCTGCGAGACAACGCATCTCAATTGCAAGTGCCGGTGATGGGTTCCATTGGCGCGGTGTTTGATTTTTTTGCCGGCACTTATCCGCGCGCGCCACAATGGATGATAAGTTGCGGGCTGGAATGGTTTTACCGTTTTCTCAAAGAACCGAAGCGTATGTGGCAACGCGCGTTTGTTTCCAACCCCAAATTTGTGTGCCTTGTGCTTTGGCGACATGTGTTGAGCCGAAACAAAGGCCATTCACCTGCATGATCTTGTTTAATTTCCTGTGAAAGACTGAACGTGTCCGGATTTTTCAGCTTCACCGTTGCGCTATTTGTCACCATGATCCTGATCCCACCGCTGATTCAATTCGCGGCGAGATTGGGCTTTGTGGATATTCCTGACGCCCGTAAGGTGCACACTGGCGCGATTCCACGTATCGGTGGCGTCGCCATGATTACCGGCACGCTCATCGCCACCTTGCTGTGGTTAGAGCTATCGCGCCAAACCCTGGCTATCCTCGGCGGCATCGGCATCATCGCGGCGTTTGGCATTTGGGACGACCGGGCTAACCTCAACTATCGACTTAAATTATTGGGCCAGTTGATTGCTGCTTGCGTGGTGGTGTTTTATGGCGAAATATTGATCGAACGCACGCCGTTTAATCAGAGCGCCTTACCGTTATTTTTGTCGGCCCCGCTGACCATTTTTGTCTTACTCGGCATTACCAATGCCATCAATTTGTCCGACGGGCTGGATGGTTTGGCCGGCGGGGTCGCCTTGCTCTCATTCACCGCAATTGCCATTCTGGGTTATCGGGCCGGCAGTGATGATCTGGTGATAATTTGCCTTGCCGTGATCGGCGGGATCATGGGCTTTTTGCGGTTTAATACCCACCCAGCCAGTATTTTTATGGGCGATACTGGCAGCCAATACCTCGGATTTTGCGTCGGGGTGTTAGCCATTATCCTGACGCAGACAGTCAATCCTAACCTCAGTTCTGTTTCACCTTTATTGTTACTCGGCTTGCCGGTGCTGGATACGTTGATGGTGATGGGTTTGCGCATTCATCAAAAGCGCTCGCCTTTTTCGCCCGACAAAAACCACATTCATCATCGCCTGTTGGCCATGGGATTCGATCAGTACGAATCGGTATTGATTATTTATTTGTTGCAGTCCACCCTCGTTTTGCTGGGGTTTTCGTTGCGTTATCGTTCGGATTGGTTGGTGCTTAGTGTGTATCTGATTATTTGCGCTGGCGTCCTGCTTTTTTTCCGTTGGGCGTGGCAGAGCGGCTGGCGCTTCAAAGGGCGCGATGAGGGCGAGAGTGGCAAATTTTTAGCCACGCGAATCAAATGGATTCAGGCAACCGGTGGCATGGAGCGGCTGACCATGCAAATCGTGCTCCTATCAGTTTGTGCCTACATGAGCTTTGCATTGCTATGTACGCCGCGTGTCACGTCGGACATTATGATCTTATGTCTAGTGATGCTGGCGGTGCACCTGACTTTTTTGATTACCCGCCGCAACCTGCCGTTTGCCTCTGCAGAGCGCGGTGGGCTGTATGTGATGAGTGTGTTGGCGATTTATTTGATGCAACCGCTGTTGCATTCGACCGGCTTCAGTCAATCCTTCGATAATTCATTTTTCATATTTCTGGCCGGCATGATTTTTCTCGGCATCCATTACGCGCAGAAGCATAAATTTGCCATTACCACGCTGGATTTTCTGGTGATATTTATGGCGATTGCGCTGCCCGCTTTGTCCGGCTTGCTGGCACAGCATAGCGGCTATGCCGTGGTCATGCTGAAAGTCATCGTATTATTTTACGCGGTTGAATTGGTATTAAACCGCATGAGCAGCGGCTGGATGATCATGCGTCTTGGTCTATCGTTCATGCTGGCATTGCTCGCCATCCGCACTTTGCTCCGGTGATAGCATGTTCACAATAAAACCCTTGATGAAAAAATTGTGTCACCGCCGTATCGGCTTGCTGGTTGCGATGATGCTGGCGCTTTCCGCTTGCGGCAGCAAAGCCGAACGCGAAGCGTACTACATGCGTCAAGCCAAAGAGTTCATAGAAAAAAAGCAGGACGAAAAAGCAAGCGAACAACTGAATTATGCGTTGTCCATCAACATTACCAATCATGAAGCTTACTACCAACTCGGCCTGATTCAGGAGTCGCATCAGCAATATCGCAAGGCGATGGATTTTTACGTTCGCGCGCTGGAATACAACCCGTCTTTTTCTCCCGCAAAAACCCATCTAGCCAGTATGCATTTGCTGCTGGGCCAAACGGCGCAAGCGGATAAAAAAGTCACAGCGGTGCTTAAGGCTGATCCGACCAATGCCCGCGCCAAAACACTATCGGCAGAAGTGCACGCAAAGCAGGGAAACCTGGGGCTAGCAATTGCAGAACTTCAAAACGCTAAAAAAGCCGGCATTCAATCTCCCGGCTTATCGACGGAATTAGGTCGCCTGTATTTGCGCCAGGGAAATATAAGTAATGCGCAACGGGAGTTAGCCGAAGCAATTAAGCAATATCCGACGGATTTCTCGCTGCATGCGGATTTGGCGCAAGCTTATATGTTGGGCGAGGACGCCAGTAAAGCCGAGGCGCCGCTGCTCGCCATGCTGACGTTAGCGCCCAATGATTTTGTCCATCAAGCGCGCCTCGCTTCCTATTACGTCGTCGTCAAAGATCTGCAAAAAGCAGAAACCACATTACGCAACAGCGTGGCCAGCTCACCAGCGGACGTAAAACGCGTGCTGGCGCTGCATGAATTTCTATTAAGACATCGCTCGCCCGAGTCGGCTGAGGCTGAATTACAGGGATTTATTCAATCGCTTCCACGGGCCTATGATTTGCGCCTGGCCTTAGCCGACTTATACGAAGAAACCGGCCAAACGGAAAAAGCCGAGCGCGTGTATCAGGACATTGCGAATCAAAACTTCAGCAAAGTGGAAACCGAAAAGGCAAACACTCGATTAGCGCTAATGTTCGCCAAAATGGGTAAAGCTAGCACCGCCAAAGCCCTCTTGGATGAAGTGTTGAAAACCGGCCGCACCAACCCCGATACCTTGGAGGCGCGCGGCAAAATTGCCATGGACGACGGCGATCTGCAATTGGCCATCGCCGACTTTCGCTCAGCGTTGAAACAACAACCCAACTCAACTGAATATATTGGATTGTTGGCTAGAGCGCATGGGCAAAATAAAGAGCCAGGATTAGCGCGCGAATTATTAGTGCAGGCGGCGAAAAATAACCCACAAAATTTGCCTATTCGCACCATGCTGGTAGAGCTGCTGATACAGGGGCGCGACTACAAAAACGCGCAGGATGAAGCAAATAATCTCATCAAGGCGTTTCCCTTCGACCCGGCGCCGCGCCGTCTCTTAGACGCCGTCGTAGCGGCGCAAAATACGCTCCCTGGCGCCGACGTGGTCCACGCGAATGAAGAAAACGTCATGCTGCCAGCGGTCGCGCAACTCTTCCATCAAGGTAGCCAATATCTGGCGCAAGAAAAATACGATGAAGCGGTAGGTGAGTTTCAAAAAGCGTTGCGTGTTGCGCCTTCCGCCATCAATCCGCTGAATGGACTGGTGCAAGCTTACTTGGCCAAAGGCCGCCCCGATCTTGCATTGGCCAAAGTGAAAGCACAATTGCACATCACCTCGCCGACATTGCATCAAGCGTATTTTTTGTTGGGGCAAGTTCATGACGGGCAAAAGCAACCAGCAGAAGCGGTGCGCGCCTATCAGCGCGCGCTGGATATTCGACCCTTATGGGACGCGCCCTACCTCGCGTTAGCGCAGCATTATCATGCGCGGGGCGAGGCGAAACAGGCGCAGACTATTTTGGAAACCGCGTTGCGCGTGATACCGGGTAGCCGGACGCTAAGTTTGCATTTGGCCAGCACATTTGAAGCGAATAAATCCTATGATCGCGCCATTGCTGAGTATGAAAAGCTGCTGAAAGCCAGCCCCGAGCTCGACATCGCGGCGAATAATTTGGCTACCTTGCTGATCGACCGGCGCGGCGATAAAGCCAGCCTGGAACGCAGCATATCGTTAACACGGCGATTTCAAAATTCCACCCAGCCTGCTTATCTCGACACCTTGGGCTGGGCGATGATTAAAAGCGGCCAGGCCAAACGTGGCGTGGCCTATGTAGAAAAAGCCTTGGTAACCCAAGCTGATGTCGCCGCATACCATTTCCACGCCGGCATGGCTTACCAGGCGCTGGGAAACAAAGACAAAGCCAAGACCCACTTATTCAAAGCATTGGCCGCGGGCTCGGCATTCTCAGGCCAAGATCAGGCAAAAGCCCTCGTCGCAGGGCTGTAACCGAGGTATGCAGTTGTTCTTTAGGCTGGCGCAGACGTTTTGGGGTAAAACCCGCACGTCAAAATAGAGCGTACACCCTATGCCTATTCTCTTAGTCAGCGTCTACACTTAAACCTAGAATAACGCACAAGCCTATCGAAAATTCAACGCGGGTTTTCGACACCGTGCAAGTAAAACGAAATGGAAAATAGCATGTTCAAAACACTCATCGTGGAAGACAACCTCGCGTTCAGGCAATCCCTGAGCGCTATGCTCAACTCACGCTTTCCCGACATGATGCTGGTGGAAGTGGAAAGTGGTGACGAAGCGCTAAAACAAATGGATAAATTACACCCGGATCTGGTATTCATGGACGTTAAATTACCCAATGCCAATGGCCTCGATCTGACCAAAATTATCAAAGCGGGACACGCCGAAACGACGGTCGCCGTCATGACCAGCTCGGACCTGCCCGAATATCGCCATGCCGCGTTTCTCAGTGGCGCCAGCTATTTCGTGTCGAAAGGCGCTACCACGGATGCGCAGATTTTCTCCATCGTCGAGTCGGTGCGTCATGAATCGGCGTACCAAACCGTTATGAGTTTGTCTGGCTAACCTAAAAATATCTAACTAATTGATTTAATTAATATTTTAAGCCTCCCTCGGGAGGCTTTTTTATTGCCATTTGGATGAAAGTGACCTGATTCACAGCATTGGGTTTGCGCCTCGAGGTAATCTAGCAACACTCGCGGCAACAAGTTTTCGGCAATCCGTGTATTTTCAGACGCAAAATCCGCATCCGGTTTTATAATGACAGCAGGTTTTCAACACTTGGTTTTGTCCGCGCATCAAAACGAATTTAGGAAAGCAGGCATGGTAAAGACGACTCACACAACCGTAAAAAAACCCGCCGACACTAAACCCGCGTCGAACCCTGCGTTAAACGAAAAATCGTTAACCAAAAGCGGCACCGAGCTCGACCAGCTTATCTCGCAAGCCAAAATGGAATGGGAGTCCACCGCCGACTCCTTGCCGCAAATGGTTTTTTTGCTCGACGAAGAAGGCCATGTTATTCGCGCCAATCGCACGGTGGAACGCTGGGGCGTGGGCCGTGTAGCCGACATCAAAGGCCACGGCCTGCATGAATTGATGCACCCTGCTTGTAACCATAACGGCTGCTATTTGCGCAGCTTTCTCGAGCGCGCCGCCGCCGAGCTGACGTTCAAGCAATTCGCCGAATGCGAATCGGAAGACAGCGTGTTAAAACGCCATCTACAAATTCAGTTGCGCACTAGCCATTCGCGTAAAGGCCAATCGGCAAGTTCGACCGGTCCGATTGTCGCTGTGGTCCACGATATCACCGACATCAAACACACCGAAGAAGTCCTGAAAAAATTTAACGAAGAACTGGAACAACGAGTCGAATCGCGCACGTCCGAACTGGTGCGCGCCAACACCATGCTCAAGTGGGAAATGGAAGAGCGCAAACGCGCCGAAAGCGTATTGCGCGAATCAGAGAAAAAACTGCGTGTGTTGTCGGCAGAGCTGTTGGCGACCGAAGAAAAAGAACGCAAGCGCATCGCCTCCGAATTGCATGATGGTATCGGCCAGACATTAAGCGCAGTGAAATTCAATGTCGAAAATGCTGTGCGCTTGTTGGGCCAGAACAGCAAAAACGATTTGCAACCGCTGGCGCTGGTAGTCAAGCGCATCCAAGGCGCGATTGAAGAAGTGCGCAATATTTCCATGAACCTGCGGCCGACTACGCTGGATGATTTGGGTATCCTGCCGACGATAGCTTGGTTCATGCGCGAATACAGCAGCACTTATCAACACATCAAAGTGGAAAAAAATATTACCGTCGATGAAGAAGACGTGCCGAACGAACTCAAGACCGTCATCTTCCGCATCATGCAAGAAGCGATGAACAATATCGCCAAGCATGCCGGTGCCAGCATGATCCTGGTCGGGCTGACCAAGCAAAATGATGTCATGGAGCTCACCATAAACGACAACGGCGGTGGCTTTAAGCCAGAAGAAATTCGAACCCGCGCCGGATCCCACCGGGGTTTTGGCTTGGCGATTATGAAAGAACGGGCCGAAATGTCCGGTGGTTCATACGTGCTGCAGTCAACCCAGGGAACCGGCACGCGCATCCGCGCAGCGTGGGCTTATTGCGGACCGGACCCGACGGCGCGTAAGAGTTTGGCCAAGCGACCTGTGTAAGCGCGTGCTATTGATGAATTGTAAACGGGCGCCGAAGCGCCCGTTTGATTTTCTACTTTGATCTTTGTCACTTCATTTGGCTTGATTAATAATTCAATAAAATCAATAAGTTACAGTATTAATGCTGCACCAAGCCTTTTTCAATCGCAAACGAAGTAAGCGCTGACACGTTATGTAAATCCAGTTTGCGCATCAAGTTAGAGCGGTGTTTTTCCACCGTCTTGACCGACAAGCATAAATATTCCGCGATGAGTTTATTCGTCTGACCTTCGGCAATCAGCTTCAATACTTCGCGCTCGCGATGCGTCAACGAGTCCCATGACGTGCCGCCTTTGCCGCCTTTTGACGGGTCGAGAAATCCGTTTACGATTTTTTCGGAAATGGCCGGGCTCAAATATTTTTTGCCGTTGAGCACGCTTTTGACCGCCATCATTAGCTCCGAATACGTCGCGTCTTTCAGCACATAACCATCGGCACCAGCGGCCAAGGTCTCGCGAATATATTCTTCCGTCTTGTGCACGGTCAGCGCCAGAATGCGCACGCCGGGATTGCGC
>JAYVJD010000016.1:0-6007 GCA_043769625.1 Pseudomonadota bacterium
GTGTTGTCGCAAGTGTCGCCCAAACTGGATTACAACCGTCTGTTTGCCGACAAGCTGAAGTCGCGCAATGCGGTGATGGGCTATGTGTTTCTCGATGAAGAAGACCCTTATTTGGGCAGCAGGGCGTGGACCTTACCGCCGCCGGTTTTTGCGACTGCCGAGGTCAAAGGCAACATCATTCCGTATAGCTACAAAAGTTACGTGGCGAACTTGACGGCATTACAAACGAATGCGGCCAGCGGCGGTTTTTTCTCCACCACGCCGGATAGTGATGGCGTGATGCGCCGCGTGCCAATGCTGGCAGAATATCGCGGTAATTATTATGAAGCGCTGTCGCTGGCGATGGTGCGCAGCATGATGGGCGGCCCGCAAATAACTCCGCATTTTTCGGAGAACTCGGTACGCGCCGATGGCGAAAAAAGCCTTGAGTCGATCGACATTGAAGGCGGCATCAAAATTCCGGTAAACGAAAGTTTGGCCGCGTTGATTCCTTATCGCGGCAAAGAGGGAAGCTTTCCCTATTACTCCATTTCCGATGCGCTCGACGGCAAGCTGCCGCTACAAGATTTGCAAAATAAAATTGTGCTGGTCGGCACGCGAACCCAAGGCTTAAAGGACTTGCGTTCCACGCCGATGGGGCCGACCTATCCTGGGGTGGAAATTCACGCCAATTTGATCGCCGGTATGCTCGAAGGCAAGATCTGGCAAAGCTCGATTCACCAACAAGGCGTCGAAAGAATAATGATTGTAATCATGGGCTTATCATTAAGCCTGTTATTGCCATTATTAAGCCCATTACGCGCGTCATTGGTTTCGTTGGGGATGTTGGGGATTGTTTTCGGCATCAATTTTTACGCCTGGCAATATGAATATTCTGTCATTCCGCTTGCGGCTTTACTCGTCCTGATTGTGTTTTTGTTTTTGTTCAATATGTCTTATGGATTTTTTGTCGAGACGCGCCGAACGCGGCAAATTACTGAAGCCTTCGGGCAATATGTTGCGCCGGAGCGGGTACTGGAGCTCAGTAATAATCCCGATAGCCTCAGCATGGATGGCGTAAGTCGCGAAATGAGCGTGTTGTTTTCGGATGTGCGCGGCTTTACACGTTTATCTGAAGGCTTGCAGCCAAAAGAACTTACCAGCCTGATGAATGCCTATCTCACGCCAATGACGCAAATCGTGCAAAAACACCGTGGCACGATTGATAAATATATCGGCGACGCACTGATGGCGTTCTGGGGCGCGCCGTTGCCCGACGAAAAACATGCCGAAAACTCGGTGCGCGCGGCGATGGATATGCTGCAGCGACTGGAAAGTCTAAACCTTGAATTTGCCCAACGCGGTTGGCCGCCGATTGAGGTCGGCTTCGGTATCAATACCGGCATCATGAACGTAGGCGACATGGGCTCCGAATTCCGCCGTGCATACACCGTCATGGGTGATTCGGTTAACCTAGGCTCGCGCCTTGAAGGGCTCACCAAAGACTATGGCGTGCCTATTATCGTTGGCGAGGTCACGCGTCAGGCTATCCCGAACATGTTGTTCCGCGAACTGGATAAAGTACGCGTCAAAGGCAAGCAAGAGCCTGTCACAATCTACCAACCGCTTGGCGATGCGGCAGAAGTGAACTCGGCCTTAGCCGAACAAACCGGTATTTTCCACGAAGTCTTAATGGCTTACAGAGGATGCCAGTGGGATGTCGCGGAAGGCCGCTTGCACGCACTATTAGCGGCGGCGCCCGGGACATTGCTCTACGAGTTATATCTCAAGCGGATTGCCCAGTATCGCCTCGTGCCGCCGCCCGACGTTTGGGATGGGATTTACACATTTGAAACAAAATAACGAATAATCAAATACTAAATATACAATTGTTTCAGCGATTTTTTTCGGATTGTTGACTGGTTCACATTTCAGCCGCGTCTTTTTGCGGCATAATTCCCATTGGGGAATAATTTACATCTAAATCGCTGTTTTAATTAAGCGAACGGAAACTGAGCATGAAATTACGAGTATTAGGATGCAGCGGAGGTATTGGTGGGGGAATGCGCACCACTTCGTTGTTAATTGATGATGACATTCTGATCGACGCCGGTACCGGTGTGGGCGACTTAAGTCTTGACGAGCTGTCGCGAATCGACCATATTTTCGTTACCCACTCTCATTTGGACCATGTCGCCTGTATTCCGTTATTGGTTGATACGGTCGGTAGTTTGCGCGACA
Organism: Pseudomonadota bacterium; assembly: GCA_043769625.1. Taxonomy (GTDB): domain Bacteria; phylum Pseudomonadota; class Gammaproteobacteria; order Burkholderiales; family JBEEJL01; genus JBEEJL01. The sequence continues at coordinate 2,221 of JAYVJD010000016.1, forward strand.
CCCCGATTTCGGTTCACGCGACGCCCGCTACGCTGGATATTTTGAAAGAACATCTGTTCAATTGGAAAATGTGGCCTGATTTTACCCGTATCCCCAATTTGCAAACGCCGTTTATGCGCTACGAAACTTTGGCAGTAGGGCGCACAGTGGATATAGGCGGGCGTATGATTACCCCCGTGCCAGCAAACCACGTCGTACCGACAGTCGGGTATCATCTAAACTCTGGCAAGAATAGCTTGGTTTTTTCCGGCGATACCACGACCAATGACGCATTGTGGAGCGTCGTGAATCAGATTGAAAATTTGAAATATTTGATCATTGAAACTGCGTTTTGTAACCGCGATAAAGACATTGCCATCGCGTCGAAGCATTTATGCCCGAGTATGCTGGCGGAAGAATTGAAAAAAATGACTCGTCAAGCCGAAATATTCATCACGCATTTGAAGCCGGGCGAAGCGGAAATGACGATGCGTGAAATTTACGAATCCGTCGCTGAATATGCACCCAAAATGCTCGAAAATCATATGACGCTGGAGTTTTAGTTTTAAGTTCGAACCAAGGTATCAGAGTTTACAAAAGTCTGCGACCAAGCTTAGCGCGTCGCGTGAAATGAGTGGCTGGGAAGCCAGCACTGTGACATTTGTTATTTTCGATGCTATAAATACGACCAAAGGACTCAAAGCTGGAAAACACAAGGATTGACTATGAACGCCAAACTTGAACCTAATACGGCTGCGCCGGCCAATGTGGCCAATATTACGAACAGACTTGCTTTCGCCAAGAAATTGCAGGCGCTGACTAATCGTATCCACTCGACCGCCAACATTGACGAAATTATTGTCGATCTATCACGTGAGATCTGCGCCTTGTTTGAAGGCGACCGCCTGACTATCTACACCGTTACACCGGACAAGCAATTTGTCGTTTCAAAAGTAAAGACCGGCCTCGATTCTTTCCGCGAACTTAAGCTGCCGATCAACGAAACCAGTATTGCGGGCTATTGCGCCGTGCATCAAACCGTGATGAATATCGCGGATGTGTACAACGAAGAAGAGCTGCGCAAATACGCGCCGCCGCTGACGTTCCTCAAAGCCGTGGATAAGCGTACCGGCTATCGCACCAAACAAATGCTGGTCGCTCCCATCTTGGGCGGCGATGACGGCAAGGAAATGCTGGGTGTACTGCAGCTCATTAATTCACGCAACGATCAGTTATTTTCGCAAGTGGCCGAGGAGGGCGCGGCTGAGTTGTCGAAAACTTTGGCGGTTGCCTTCCGCGTGCGCCAACAACCCAACACCTTCGTCGTCAAAAGCCGCTTCGATTACCTCGTTCTCGATAACGTGATTTCTGCTCCAGAGCTTGAGCTGGCGCATCGCACCGCGCGGCGTAAAGAAAAAACCATTGAAGAAGTGCTGCTGGAAGAGTTTCATGTCACCAACACGGCGTTGGGCGAATCGCTGGCGAAGTTTTATGCCGTGGAATACGAGCCCTTTCGCGATCGCTTGAAGCCGTTGGATTTACTCAAAAATCTCAAGCGCGAATATGTTACTAGCAGTTTGTGGGTGCCAATAGACGACGGTAAAGACGGTTTGGTCGTTATGACCACGGACCCTGAGCGCATTCGCGGCACACGCGTAGTGGAAAATATTTTCCCTAAGCATAAAATTATTTTCAAAGTCACGACGCCGCAAGAATTTCTCAAGACTATCAATTTGTTTTACGGCGATCCCGTCAGCGGCGGATCGATTGGCGACCTGTTGTCCGGGATGGACCAGGATGAAGGTCAAGATGGCGGCTCGCAGTTTGCAGAAGAAATTTCTGCTGCGGCCGACAATGAAGTGGTCAAGCTGGTGAATAAAATCATTACCGACGCGTATCAGCAAGGTGTGTCGGATATTCATATTGAGCCGTACCCGGGTAAAAATCGCACGGAAATTCGCTTCCGCCGCGATGGTACCTTAGTGCCGTACACCGAAGTGCCGGCCAGCTACCGCAATGCGTTGGTCACGCGTTTGAAAATTATGTGCGATCTCGATATTTCCGAGAAACGCAAGCCGCAAGACGGCAAGATCATGTTCAAGAAATACGGCCCGCTCGACATCGAGTTGCGTGTTGCTACGTTGCCGTCAGCGGGCGGTGTCGAAGACGTGGTGATGCGTATTCTGGCAGCGGGTGAACCGATTCCGCTGGATAAACTCGGCGTGCTGCCGCGTAATCTGAAAATTCTAAAAGAACAAATTACCAAGCCTTACGGTATTTTCTTCGCCTGCGGACCGACAGGTTCGGGTAAAACCACGACGCTGCACTCGATACTCGGTTACATCAATACGCCAGAATCGAAAATCTGGACAGCGGAAGATCCGGTCGAGATTACGCAAAAAGGCTTGCGCCAAGTGCAAGTGAACCCGAAAGCAGGGCTGACTTTTGCGATGGCCATGCGCGCGTTTTTACGTGCTGACCCAGACGTGATTATGGTAGGTGAGATGCGCGATAAGGAAACCGTGGCAATGGGCTTGGAAGCCTCGCTCACCGGCCATATGGTGTTCTCTACACTGCATACCAATAGCGCACCGGAAAGTATTATCCGCTTGCTCGATATGGGCATGGATCCGTTTAACTTTGCGGATGCGCTAGTCGGAATTCTGGCGCAACGTTTGGCCAAACGCCTTTGCGGTAAATGTAAAAAAGCCCATGTCGCTACGCAAGCAGAAATTAAACAGCTGTTGCATGAGTTTGGTGCTGAGCTGGCGAATACGCCAGAGTGGAAAGCCGATATGCAAGGCAGTTATAAGAAACAGCACGATGAATGGTTAAAAGATTATGCCAACGAAAAGGGTGAATTTACCCTGTATAGCCCGGTCGGTTGCGATACGTGTAACAGCACGGGCTATAAAGGCCGTGTCGGTTTGCACGAGTTGTTGGTAGGTACCGATACGATGAAAAAAAATATTCAGGAACACGCACGCGTATCTGAAATGTTAGCCACGGCGTTGTCAGAAGGCATGCGCACATTGAGACAAGACGGTATCGAAAAAGTCTTGCAAGGTATAACCGATATGGCGCAAATTCGTGCCGTATGTATCAAATAATTTTGCAATAAAGTCCGCTTAGTAGCTTAAGAATAAATAATAAAAACTTTAATATAATCAATAAGTTACAAAGTTTTCATAAATTACTATTTTAAGATAATCTGTCGTCCGAAGGCTGGTCATTCCCGCCTCGGGGCGCTTGAATGAACACTATGTCGGTTCTGCCTCTTACATCCTTGACTTCGATCGACACCGCAGATGCGTTGCGACAAATCACTTATCTACATGAAGTGGGCGTGGCGTTGTCCACTGAGCGCGATATTGCACGGCTGTTGGAAACCATATTGCAAGCGGCGAAAACACTAACGCATGCCGATGGCGGAACCTTGTATCGCGTGATTGATAGCAAGTATTTAAAGTTTGAAATTGTCTCAACCGATTCCCTCGCCATCTCGATGGGCGGCACCACTGGCGTGCCGGTCCCGTTTGATGCCGTGCCGCTCTACGACGCGGCGGGCAAACCAAATTTATCCGCGGTGTCGGCCTATAGTTGCCTCAACTCGATGACGGTGAATATTGCTGACGCTTATACCGAAGCCGGCTTCGATTTTTCCGGTACGCGTCAATTTGATACCCAAACCGGCTACCGATCAACCTCGTTCCTCACCGTGCCGATGCGTAACCACGAGCAAGAAATCATCGGCGTGCTGCAGATCATCAATGCGCAGGATCATGCGGGCAATACGGTTCCCTTCAGC
>JAYVJD010000017.1:0-6001 GCA_043769625.1 Pseudomonadota bacterium
CCGCGTAAAACAGCGCTTGCGTGCCGGTCGGTTTGGCCTCGTAACCAATCAGAATGTGCAACATAGAGCCCAAAGCGGAAGTGCTTGAGAGCAGCCACGAGCTATCCCAAATCGGGGAAGCGAGCGGCGGTAACCAATCGGCTTGGATCAGGAAGCGCGCCATCTGCCCGGCCATGCCTGCGGCAAGTAGCAAAATCAACGCGCCGGTAACGGAGAACAACCAGCGCACCGGGATGCGCAGCAAACCGGCATAAAGGGCAAAGCCGGCCAAAGCACCACCAATAAAACCGAGCGTGCTACCGCCGACTAAATCAAACCAACTGGTCTCTGCGCTGGTGGCGATGCTGTAAATAAACAAAACCGTTTCCGAGCCTTCGCGCAATACAGCCAACGCAATCGCAAGGGCAATCGCCGATAGTGCGCGCTTGCCGTTACGCACATCAGCGACCACGCGCTTGGCTTGTTGCGCCATTTCTGCCCCATGCTTCGCCATCCAGATGTTATGCCATGCCAACATCAGCACCGCCACGCCGAGCACGACAGCATTGAATAAATCCTGCCCTGCGCCGCTGGCCAGATTGGCGAGAGGCTCACTCAACAAGCCGACAACTAGTGCGCCCAATAATCCAGCGGCGATACCAATACCGAGCCAACGATTACGCTGTGGCAGGCCGCGCGCAGCAGCGGCAAAAATGCCGATGAGTAAGGCCGCTTCCAATGATTCGCGAAATACAATCAGTGCCGCGCTAAACATAATGATCACTCCGCAATGATGACGCCACGCGCCGTGGCTTGGTTAAATTCGCCGAAAAACGGATACTTGCCCGGCGTTAATGGGCCGATGAAAACCGGCAACTTGGTTTTTGGCGGAATGACTTTTTCACGATTCAATTCGTGACTCTCGAATTCTTCTGCCGTCGCATCCTGATTATCGATCATCAGTTTCACTTTTTGCCCGGCCGGGATTTTCAATTCAGCGGGTATAAATTTGTGATCCTTAATGATCAAATTGAATTCAACATCGGCGGCAATGCTGGTCGAGATCGTTAACTGCGAGATCAACGATGCGCCGATGAGCAGCAAAATAATGGTGGGGAATGGCGTGGTCATATTCGTTACTCATTAAAAAGTTAATAAGAATTGTTATCAATTATGCCTAAGCTGTTTGTTCACGTCAATAAAATATTTCTTATATTAATCAATTAGTTAATTTTTATTTCGTAAATATATTCTCGATTCAAATGATAATTAGTCCCATATAATGGTTGATAAATTCTAGGCATGAGCTTGGGCGCCAGCAAAATTGGGCGACGTGACTATCGTGCAGAATTTGGCTACCGTCAGAGGACTATCCGAACGATATAACGAGGAGGGGATTTGCTGATTTACAATTTATGCGAGCGATTCATGTCTCGAATATCTTTCGGTGCTACTCGTGAGTTCGAATTTGCGCCTTCTACAAAAGGAAAAAATAACGGCCGCATGAAGCGGCCATTTTTTCAGACGCACGAAAAATTTACTTCACTAAACGCAACAAATTTCCTGCCGCATCGACTTCTTCTTTTTTCGCCGCTGGTAAAATCATGCCGGCACGCAACAATTGGCTGGCGACTTGCGCGGGAACGGGCTGGCTGAATAAGTAACCTTGCATTTCTTTGCAGCCCATCGCTTGCAATAACTCCATTTGTTTTTCTGTTTCCACACCTTCGGCGACGACGCTGAGGTTTAAGCTGTCTGCCATAGCGATGATGGCGCGAGTGATGGCGACGTCATCCGGATTGGTCGAGAGATCTTTGACAAAGCTGCGGTCGATCTTGAGTGCGTCAATCGGGAAGCGCTGCAAATAGTTGAGCGAAGAATAGCCGGTGCCAAAGTCGTCGATGGACAGTTTGATGCCCATGGCTTTCAACTTTTCCAGGACGGCAATCGTCGCTTCGATGTTCTGCATCAATAGACTTTCTGTCACTTCAATTTCCAGATGACCTGCATCAAGTTGGCTGTCGTTCAGCGCGTTGGTTGCTGCTTCCAGCAGGCGTTCCTGGCGGAAGTGTGGGCTGGAAATATTGACGGCGATGCGCACCGGCGCGAAGCCGGCGTTTTGCCACGCTTTGTTTTGGCGGCATGCGGTGTTGAGTACCCATTCGCCGATCGGGACGATGAGGCCGGTTTCTTCCGCCAGCGGAATAAAGTGAGCAGGGGACACCATGCCCATTTCCGGATGGTTCCAGCGAATCAGCGCTTCCATGCCGACGATTTTGCGTGTCTTGGCTTCGATTTGCGGTTGGTAATACAACACGAATTCGTTGCGCTCCATGGCTTTGCGCAAGCTGCCTTCGAGTGATAGCTTCTCAAACGCGGCGGCGTTCATTGATTTGGAATAAAACTGATAGTTGTTCCGGCCTTGTTCTTTGGCGTGATACATCGCGGTGTCCGCGGTCATCAGCAAAGTATCGACGTCTTGTCCGTCGAAGGGGAAAAACGAGATACCCAAGCTCGGGCTGACTTGAACTTGATGGATGCCGAGATTGAACGGCACGCTGAATGATTCAATCACGCGGCGCGCGACTTTGCCGGCGTTGTAGGGACTGACAACGTCGGTAACTAATAAAGTAAATTCGTCGCCACCCAGGCGCGCAACGCTGTTGCCCTGTTCGTTAACTGGGAATTGTGTGACGGAGGCAACCATATCTTCGCCGCGAATACACTGGCTTAATCGACCCGCGACTTGTTGCAACAAGTCATCTCCCATAGAATGGCCGAGCGTATCGTTGATGCGCTTGAAGTGATCCAGATCCATAAACATCACGGCGAGCATTTGATTTTTGCGCTTGGCGTAGGCGATGCTGTTTTCTAATTGCGACTTGAAAAACGCGCGATTAGGTAATTTGGTCAGATGATCGAAATACGCCATTTCGCGAATGCGAATTTCGTTGCGCTTACGCTCGGTAATTTCCGATTTTAAATCGGCGTTCACTTTATTTAGCGCTTCAGTACGCTTCTGCACGCGCTGCTCAAGCGATTCGCGCGCCAGCACCAATTCTTTTTGCGCGCGATTGTTTTCGACTTCGTTTCGGCGAATGACGTCGTTGCCGCGTTTCACAATTAAAAACAGTGCGCCGTAGAGTAAGCCGAGGACGCCGATCACGCCGTACATCAAACTGCGTTGCGTCGCGGCGATGCCGGTAGAGAGTTCGGTTACATCAAAATTCATTTCGATTACGCCGTCGATGGCCTGCGTTTGCGCATTGAGCGAAGGCATGTAAGACGTGATGAGATTGCGCTGCACCAGCGGCTCCGGCCGGTCGAAAAAATTCACTTTATCTTTATGCTCGAGCTCACTCGAGACTTGCCCGGCGAGAGCTTTCTTGACGCCTGCATTGTCGAGGCGGCTTTCGCCGATTTGATTACTTTCGGTAGAGAAAATCGTGATGCCGGATTTGTCATATACCTTGACCTTCACTGCGCCGAGGCCTTTTAAATTTTTGTAGCAAAGTTCAATCAGCTCTGCCGTGCGCGCATCGCTGCGGACCGACTCAGGGATTTTGGCGGAATACGTATTGAAAAAGGGCGCGTACTTTGTCCATAGGGTGTCGGAAAACATCCGACCCATGGCCTGGTTTTGCACTTGTTTTTCCTGCGTCATACCCTGCATTGCGGTGTAGCGATAAAAAGCCACTAATGCAGCGGCAGCCAGCACGATGGATATCAAACTGGCGACGGAAAAATAGCGCAATAACTTAAATTGCTCTGGTTTAGCCATATGGCGTTTAAACCTTAAAATTTACAAGTGATTGATTTTACTGCGTATATTATTATGTGGAAAATAGCTTTTCCTATGCCCCTAGGATATAGCTAACCTGAAGAAATTACTGTGATGTAGAACACATCTATTTAAATTGAAGTGGCTCTGCTACGCAAGCAAATTGGGTTTGCGCGGTTAACCAAGCGGCTCGATCAGGCGGGCGGTCCTTTGAGACTGGCGACGGTATTGCGTCCCAGATCTTTAGCGTGATACATCGCCATATCGGCTGCCTTATAAATGTCCTCCAGAGTATCGCCGTGATCGGGATACACGGCGACGCCAAGGCTGACAGTAAGGGGAATCACCAAGGTCTTTTTATCTTCACCGCTAATAGTGAAAGCGTGTCCGGCCACGATACCGCGCAGGCGCTCGGCCATCGCGGCGGCGGCCATTTTGGGCAAATCAGGCGAGAGAATCGCAAACTCTTCGCCCCCATAACGCGCCGGCTTATCCGTGCCGCGCAAGTTAGTGGAAAGTAAGCTGCCGAGTTGGCGCAAGATTTTATCGCCCGTCGCGTGTCCGTGTAATTCATTGATTTTATTAAAGAAATCGATATCCATCAAAACCAGCGCTAATGGTAGCTTCGAGCGGCGACTACGTTCGATTTCCTCAATCATTAAACGATCGAGTTCTTTGCGATTGTAAATCCCGGTCATGTCGTCGCGGATCGACATTTCGGCCATCGCTACCCGGGCATGTTCCAATTCTGCGTTAGCGGCGGTGAGTTGGCCGATCAACATTTCTTTGTCGGCCATGATGGTTTTAATTTCAGTTTCAGCGCGCTTACGCTCAATCGAATGGCGCAACTCTCGGCGCAACATGGCCGCGCTGATTTCATTTTGTAGCATATAGCCTGCCGCACCTAGTTGTACTGCTTGAACCCCGGCGTCTTCGCGCTCGGCGCTGGTGATGGCAATCATTGGCGTATCGGGTGCGCGCAGGTGCAGCGCACGCGCTGTATCCGCGCCTCGGCTGTCAGGCAGATTTAAATTGGCGAGAATGGCGCTGAAGCTGGTGGTTTTGAGCAATGCCAAGCCTTCGTTCAAAGTCGTAGCAACGTTCAGATCCACAGCAGATGAGCCGACTTGTATGACGGCTTGCCGCAGACGGTCGATTTCTTGCGGGCTATTTTCAATCAGCAATATTTTTGTGCCGGGGCCACTCATGGCGGGTCCTTATGGTTTTTGTGTTTGCAGAGCCATTTTATGCTTACTTGGCCTGCTCATGTTGCGACTTATTTCACATTTGTAACCATTAAATCATAGGCTTGGATATTTAGCCAACAGCGTCTGCCCAGCAATTGGGCGTTTCGTAGAGGCGCACTTGGGTCAATTTGATCCGGCTGCCATATTGTTCTTTATAGGCATTACGTAATATGCCGAATGCGATACGCACCAGATTTTCTGCAGTGGGCACGGCATCCAGCAACACGGTTTTATGGTCGGGAATGCTGGCGAGAAAATGGACGACTTGCGTATCGTCTTGGTGCGCCAGAAACGCGTGGTCCCATTTATCCACCAACACTTGTTTCGCGATGGATTTCACCTCGGAAAAATCCATCACCATGCCCTCGTCTGACGAACCTTTACTACTCACTACCTCAGCTTCTACCGTGATTTCGATGGCGTAGCGGTGGCCATGCAAATGACGACATTGGCTTTTGTGGTTTGGCAGGCGATGTCCAGCGTCGAACTCAAGGCGGCGGGTAATTTGCATAAAATTAACGGAATGATAAGTAAGAGATAAAGACGTCAATTGTAACATCCAGCCACTTTCAATACGGCGCTTGGCCTCGTTTTTCCTTCCCAGCTAAGGTAAAATAAGGGTTTTTTCGAGCGTACAAGATGGCTTTAATCGTCCAAAAATACGGCGGCACCTCGATGGGCAGCCCCGAACGCATCCGCGAAGTGGCGCGGCGCGTGCAGCGCTGGTACAACGAAGGCAATCAAATCGTCGTCGTCGTTTCCGCTATGAGCGGCGAAACCAATCGCTTAATTAAGCTGGCCAAAGAAGTACAAGCCGAGCCGGATCCGCGTGAACTCGACGTGATTGCTTCGACCGGCGAACAAGTGACCATCGGCTTGTTGGCGATGGCGCTGAAAAATCTTGGCCTCAAAGCGAAAAGTTACACCGGCGCGCAAATTAAAATTTTGACCGATGACGCGCACACCAAGGCGCGCATTTTATCGATAGACGAAG
>JAYVJD010000018.1:0-2192 GCA_043769625.1 Pseudomonadota bacterium
ATCAAATCAACAAATCTGCGCTTAACCACCATACCCGGCTTCACGCTGGCTGCGAATCGCCAGTACAAATACCGTATCTAATTCAGGCAAATATTGATAGACCGCGACATAACCGCTCGCGCCAGTTGAAATTACGAGTTCGCGTTTACCGCCATCGGTTGATCGTCCGATTCTCGGGCTGGTTTCCAACACATCAATCGCGGCAATGATCGCCGCGACTCGATCCGCAGCGGAATCAGGCGCGTGCTCGAAAAGAAAATCAAAAATTCGATCGATATCGTCTTGAATTTGTGGCGCTAATATTATTCGCGCCATGATCGCGGCTTGGGTGCTTTCGGTTTCTTGCCATTGGCGCGCGCATTTAGGTAAGCGCGCGTGTCGCTCCAATCCATTCCAACACCGCTGGCCAAAAGCTCACTTAAGCGCCCATCCGCTTCAGCGTGAAATGCCGTTCGCAGTTCCAGTTCGTCGGCTTTTTGCGTGATCGCTTCAAGCATTAGATTATGAGCAGAGGTGCCGGAGGATTTCGCGAGTTTGTTGATGCGTTGTTTCAAGCTTGGCGGCAATCGTAGCGTGGTGGTGGTCATGGTTAGGGTTAACTGGGTAGGTGTGTCACAAATGTAACACGACCATTGCCGTTTCGGCAAACCTCAACGACGCAGTCTCTGCATTAAAAAGTATTTCGAATCCGGCGGCGCGCAGCGCTTCGATCGTCCGCGTGGGAATCTTTTCGTTGGTCAGGCGTTTAGCTAGGACGGGTTAACGGCAAAAAACTTTCGTCCGCAAGGATGGACTGGGCATAGGCGAATACGGCCTGAAGGTCATCGCGCGTGAGGTGAGGATAGTTTTCGAGAATCTGTTCTTCGTTCCATCCGGCTGCTTTGAGGCCGAGCAAAAACTCGACCGAAATCCGTGTGCCCTTTATCCGTGGACGACCACCGCAAGTATTCGCGTCGGTAACAATTCGTTCGTTCCAATCCATAACGTTCACCTACAAGCAGAGAATTTCGACACTTAGTTTAACTGCCTTACGGAGTAAATTACATCGCGGATTGACGCCTCGCTCGACAATGTCTTTGCCGCAAAGCGTTCGGTTGTGGCGATAAATCACCATGCCGTGAGCCTTATCCCGCCTGCCTCATCTCGTGGCATGCCAGAAGAAGCTTTATCTACAGGGATTTCCAGGCTCATTGAAATTCAACGCTTATCCAATTAATAGACGTAAGCAGTCGTTACTGACGAAAATCATGCAGCCGTTGCGTCATATTTTCATTGTACTGACCAGGTATGGATGCCAAAATGGCGGGACTCCATTGGAGACACCGCCATGACCGCCATTGCCAAAACAAAACCAAAAGAACAGCGCATCGATTTGCGAATGAGCACTACTACCAAAACGTTGCTGCAACGCGCCGCGGCGGCGCGCCAGAAATCCGTCAGCGAGTTTGTGCTGGATCGCGCACAAACGGCTGCGGCTGAGGCGTTAGCCGATCGTCATGAATTTTTACTCGACAAGAAGCAATGGGCCGCCTTTCTCGCTGCCCTTGACGCTCCGCCCAAGAAGAAGCCCCGATTAGAAAAATTACTCAAAACGCCCAGTGCGTTTGAGTAATGTCGGCATTTGCCGTAGAGAAACCGCAGGGTGACCATGATCTCTCGACGTTCGCCTGTGGCAAAGAGGAACTCAATCGCTTCCTCAAGTGCTTCACCCTAGCCAATCAGCAGGCGCAGAGCGCCCTGACTTATGTCGCCTGCCAAGGCAATTTAGTTGTAGGCTATATATCGCGAAACTTCCTAAGACGACATTTCTTCGTTCAGCCGAGTTACTTCACAGCATATCGGCGCGAGAGCATGGCCTAAAACCAATTTATCCTAATGATCAACATTTGCTTGCCGCCGCGAAACAGCTTAGCGTCAAGGCGATGGGTGTTTAAGGTCAAGAATCCGATATGTCATGTAGCGTCCACATGTTGGGCATCGTTCCTCAGCCCAACCTGCATTCTTTGCGACTAAGCCACGCGCCGCTCCCGCCTTGCTTCGTGGCGAGGCATGGCCTGCGACCCAATATCCTAGGGCTTCTCAGCCATGCCATTCAGTCAATCGCCGGCTATGCGGTACGCGCCAGCGTAAGCTTCAACTCCTGAATCATCTTATCGCGCATCACAAATTTCTGCGGCTTGCCGGTTGCGGTG
>JAYVJD010000019.1:0-2192 GCA_043769625.1 Pseudomonadota bacterium
TGGCAGGAAACTGACTCGTTTGTGCTCATTTTTTTTGTACTTCCCATACGCAAATCACTAACACAGGCTTTACGCCGATTCCACTAAGCTTGTAGAAAACCGATCAGTCTTTCAGCGATTCCACCAAATCCACATACTGCTGCATAGCCACTTCTTTTTGTGTGCCTTGAAGCTTCGACCACGCATCAAATTTCGCGCGCGCGACAAAGTCTGACATACCCGGACGCTCGCCCTCAGCGTCGCCTACGCTGGCTTGTTTAAACAGCGCATACATTTGCAACAAGGTGGCGTTATCAGGACGCTCCGTAAATTGCTTGCTGGCGGCCATTGCGGCTTCAAATTTATTTTTAAGATCGGACATGACGACTCCAAATAGTATTACGCAAAAAATACACTTTACCCAAATATGACAAGCGGATCAATTGTGCTGAATGTCTGAATAAGTAGCAAACAAAAAAGCCACCCGGAGGTGGCTTTTGTTGTTGTGGCGTCCCCAACGAGATTCGAACTCGTGTTACCGCTGTGAAAGCCCTGTAACATGGGGTTTTCTGGACTTTGCTGGACTTGCTTGGATTCAAATAACTAATTGAATGTATTGAAATAAACTAAATATTCGTCTATTATCGTCCAAGGTCGTCCGGGGTCGAAATATTGACACGATATTGACACGGGATTTTTTGAGGGGCTGCCATGGCACAAAAAGCACGCGATTCACGTTTGGAAAAACGCACTAACCGGCTGAAATTGTCGGTCGGGACGCGCTATTCCAAATCGTTAGGAACCGGCATTGCGCTTTGTTATCGTCGAACAAAGGACGGTTTCGGCACTTGGTCAATTCGGATGGCAGTTGAAAAAAACCGTTATGTGCTCGAAGCCTTAGCGCAGGCCGACGATCATCAAGAGGCGAACGGTGAAACCGTGTTGAGTTTTGAACAGGCGCAGGACAAAGCACTCAAGCGAAATAAAACAGTCCAGCAAGCGGGCGGCATTATCCGCACCGCAATAACTGTAAACGAAGCCGTCGAACACTATATGCAATGGTTTCGCCAAAACCGTAAGACAGTGAGTTCAACTGAAACGGCCATCAACGCGCATATTTTGCCCACGTTTGGCAATCTGCAAGTTGCCAGTCTAAAGACTGATCAATTCAAAAAGTGGTTAGAGCGGACGGCGGGTAAGCCTGCGCGCAAACGTAGCCGCGCAGGTAAGGCGACCGCCTACCGTGAAGCCCCTGTCGATGACAACGCCAAACGCGCTCGCAAGGCGACGGCGAACCGCCTGCTGTCGATATTCAAGGCGATACTGAACAAGGCCTATCAGGATGATCTGGTGGCGTCGAATGAAGCATGGCGTAAAGTGAAGCCGTTCGCCAATGCCGATGAACCGATTATGCGTTTTCTGAAAACCAGCGAAGCAACGCGCTTAATCAACGCCTGCAAGCCGGACTTTCGATTATTGATACAGGCGGCACTCAACACCGGCGCACGCTATTCGGAATTAACCGGCATCAAGGTAGCCGATTTTTCACCGGACAGCGCCAGTGTGTTTATCCGGCCGGGCAAATCAGGCAAAGGGCGGCATATTCCGCTGACCGAGGAAGGCTTGGCGTTAATGGGCAAAGCCGCCCTCGGCAAAAAAGGCACCGGCTTGGTTTTCCTGCGCGCCGATGGCGCAGCATGGGGTAAGAATTATCATGTACGCCCGCTGTTGCAAGCCTGCAAAATAGCCAAGATCGAACCCGCCATCGGCTTTCACGAGTTGCGCCACACCTACGCTTCATTGCTCGCGCAGGCGGGCGCAGACTTGCTCACGATCTCAAAACTGCTCGGCCACGCCGACACTCGAATTACTTCGCGCCATTACGCGCACCTATGCGATAAAACATTGGCTAACGCGGTTAATCGCTTTTTGCCGGTTTTCGCCGAAGTGGTAAAAGGCAAAGTGGAAGCGATTGGTTAATAACGCTAGAGCTGAGTCTCTTGAAATTTTGAAGTGTGGAAATAAAAATCGTAGGGCATATACGGTCTTGCAAAGGTTTTGGCTGGACTTTTTAGCCGCCCCCTACCCCTCGCTCCCTTGCCTGTCCGATGAAGTATTCGAGAGCGCCGTGTTGAGTGCGGCATTGATGCAGCACATGCGTGATTATTTCCGGGTCGGTTTCGTCGATCTGCAAAAGCCATTTTCGGATTGCG
>JAYVJD010000020.1:0-5959 GCA_043769625.1 Pseudomonadota bacterium
AGCCATTGCGTATATGGCCGACAATCTGGAACCGAGTCTCGATACCGTAATTGAAGTGGAAAGATATTTTGTCTGGCCCGGCCAAGCCTGCGGCTACAAAATCGGCCAGATTAAGATTCTGCAATTACGCGACAAGGCGCGCCAAGCCTTGGGCAGGCAATTTTCGATCAAGGATTTTCATAACGTCATGCTAACCAACGGCGCGGTGCCGCTGACGATATTGGAACAGTTGGTGGATGAATATATTGCGACGAAATTGGCGGCTTGAAAGTAGTGAAAGTAGATGGGTTGCACCCATCTACATTTTTGTTTGGATAAAAAAACGGGCCATCATTCGATGGCCCGTTTTATTTTTTGCCGCTAGTGTGGTGTAAATAAATTACGGTATAACTATTTAATTATATTGAATTATTTCTCTTCAATCTTGGCCTTCGCGCGCATTTCGGTGATCATGGTTTCGATTTGCTGTTGTTGCAGGCGCGGCTTGAGTTGTTCTTTCACTTGCGCGAACTCAGGCTTTTTCATTTCGCGTGAATCTTCCAATTTGATGACGTGATAGCCGTGTTCGCTTTTCACTGGGGTTTGGCTGTATTTGCCTTTTTCCAGCGCGATCATCGCATCGGAAAACACTTTAACGAAACGGCTAGGCGGTTGCCATTCGAGGTCGCCGCCGTTTTTCGCGGAGCCGGCATCTTTCGATTTGGCTTTGGCGATTTTGGCGAAGTCGCCTTTTTTGTTCAACTCGGCGATGACGGCTTTGGCTTCATCTTCTTTTTCCACCAGAATATGTCGGGCGTGATATTCCTTGTCGCCCATCATGGCGGTCATCTTTTCGTATTCGACTTTGAGCAGTTCGTCTTTTACCGGATTGCTTTTAATGTAGTCGCCGATTGCGGCGCGACCGAGAATTTGTTGACGCATCATTTCCAGTTGCATCGCGGTTTCTGGCGATTTATCTAAACCTTTTTTCATCGCTTCCTGCACCAGGATTTCCTGGTTGACCAGATTCTCTTTCACCATGCCGTGCAGTTCGGGTGAATCCGGCTGGCCTTGCTGTTTTGCCATGCTTTCCATAAACTCAAAACGCGCTTGCGGAATCAACACGCCATTCACGCTCACTGACTTGTGCGGCACTTTTGCCACGGCAGTCTTATCTGCTGGTTTTGCAGAGGGTTCGGCTGGCTGTGCAAAAGCAGCAGCAGCGAAAAGGGAAGCAACAGCCAGAGCCAACAATGATTTTTGGTAAGACATCTTAAATTTCCTTAAATAAAAGTGAAAACAAAAAAACAAATTTATAATTCGCCAGCAGTGTACGCCTTAATGCTTAACGCGTGAATCTCCCGCTGCATCATGTCCCCCAACGCGTCGTACACCATACGATGCCGTGCCAACGTTGCTTTGCCGACAAACTGCTCTGACACGATAGTCAGAAAAAAGTGCCCGCCGCCGGATTTTGCGCCAGCGTGTCCGGCGTGTGAGGCGCTGTCGTCGGTGATATCCAATCCAGTTGGCGACAAGGCCCCGAGCTTTTGCCGAATACGATCGACAGTATCGCTCACGCCGGAAACACTCGTTTGAACGGCTTGACCGTCACTTTGGCATACACGCCCGCCGTGACGTAGGGGTCGGCGTCGGCCCAAGCTTGCGCGGCTTCGAGTGAGGCAAATTCGGCCACGATGAGCGAGCCGCTGAAACCATTCGGTCCAGGGTCGGCGCTATCGATGGCCGGATGCGGGCCGGCCAGGATCATGCGGCCTTCCGCTTGCAGCGCGCTGAGGCGCGCACGATGCGCATCGACAGCGCTTTTGCGTTTGTCGAGGGAATTAGGAACGTCTTCTGCGATGATGGCATAGAGCATATTATTTAGACTCGTCGTTAGGAATATATTTGTGTAGCCAGATGCCTTGTGCGATGACGAAAATAATCATCAGGATAATCCAGCCGAAAAGTTTGAAGCTAACCCAGGTCTCGGTCGAATAATTAAATGCGACGTATAAATTCAGTACGCCAAAAGCGGCGAAGAATAAGGCCCAACTTATATTCACCTTGCGCCACACCTCGTCGGGCAGCGTCAATTCTTTGCCCATCAGTTTGCGCATGAAGTTGGTTTTGAAACCGAACTGCGCAATCAATAGTGCGCTGGCGAACAACCAATACAACACGGTCGGTTTCCATTTAATAAAATTTTCGTTATGAAAATAAATCGTCGCGCCGCCGAAAACGGTGACGATGACCAAAGTGACCCACAGCATCGGGTCGATTTTTTTCTTGCGGAAATAGAGCCAACCGATTTGCGCGAACGAAGCGCCGATGGCAACGCCGGTGGCGACATAAATATCGAACAGCCTGAACGCGACAAAAAACAGCGCCAAAGGGAATAAATCGAATAGAAATTTCTTCATTATAATCAATAAGTTATATGTTAGTGGCGCGACGCCCAACGCGATTGTTCGCCGAGCAAAATATCTTTTACTTCATCGGAAAAAGCCGGGTGTTGTGCGAGCTTAAGCGCTTCATCAAAAAAGCCTGGACACTCTTCCGGCAGATGATCGCCGAGCGTTTTGAAGGCATACGACATCATGCGCATGTCTTGCGCGCGAATCGCGACGATAGCGAAATTCAAATTCAAAATACGCCACGGCCGTTGCGGATCGGATTTTTCCAAGTCGTGTTGATAGCGCGGCGCGAGATGTTTGATCACCCCTTGTTGGATGCCGTATATCGCCGCCAGCGCTTCCTTGCTGCCGGCATCATTGGCGCGCAAGGCGAGGGCGTTGACCACCGGTTCTGCTACGCCGATGTCGCATTCATGGCGCACGGCCCACAGCGCCACACCGACGATGGTGTCGTGCAATGCAGTTTGCAAACGGCCCAATTCCAAACGCGGCAACCAGTTGCCGATTTCGGCCAGATAGCGAATGCCGTGGTCGGATAGTTCTTCCGCGTCTTCAATCGGCAACGCGCCTTCTGCGCCATATTCTTTGTCGAGTTTTTCCATCAAGGCGAAAATTTCGTACAGCGTGTTGATGAGTTGCGGTGGCGCATGTTCCGGCGCATCCCCGTTGGATTTTTTCGCATACGCCTCGCGCACTGGCCCGACCAGCGTATCAAAGCTGTTGCGCACCTCGCGCGTGGCTTCGGTGCGCATATCGTTTTGCAGGTTGCTGAGGTCTATCGTTTTGATTTCAATCATTTATTTCTTTGGCCTGCATTTTGAGTAAGCGCGACGGACGCGCAGGAAAGCCCGTATTTTGCTATGATTTGCCCTACTGTCACAACTTTATTCTCAGACTGTTCCCTTTGCTCAATATTGATTTGCATTGTCACTCCAATATCTCCGACGGATTATTGCCGCCCGCTGAGTTAGTGCGTCGCGCGTTTGAGTGTGGCGTCGAAGCCTTGGCGCTGACGGACCACGACAACATCGGCGGCTTGGATGAAGCGCGCGCAGAAGCGCAAAAGCTCAACATGCTGTTTATCAACGGCGTGGAAATTTCCGTGTCTTGGGAAAAGACGACGCTGCATATCGTCGGCCTCGGCATTGACCCAAAAAACATGGCCTTGGTGAATGGCCTGCACAGCATCCGCGCGGGTCGCCATGCGCGCGCGCAACTCATGGCGACCGATCTGCAACGCGTCGGTCTGCCCGACATCCTCGAAGGCGCGTACACCTACGCCAACAATCGCGACATGATCGGCCGCGCGCATTTTGCCCGCTACATGGCAGAAAAAGGTTTAGTCAGCGACGTGAAGTCTGCGTTCAAAAAATATTTGGTCAAAGGCAAACCGGGCTTTGTGCCGCATCAGTGGGCCACACTGACTGACTGTGTGAATTGGATCGTCGGCGCAGGCGGTATCGCCGTCATCGCGCATCCGGGGCGCTATGATATTTCTGCCGCTGCCATGCGTCGCTTGATTACCGAATTCAAATCGCTGGGCGGCGGCGCGATAGAAGTCGTCACCAGCAATCACACCAAAGACCAAGCGGGGCAATACGGCGCCTTGGCCAAAGAATTTGATCTAGCCGCCTCGCGCGGTTCTGATTATCATGGGCCGGGCGAGAGTTACACGCAGCCGGGCCGTTTGCCCAATTTGCCGGCAGATTTGCGCGCGGTGTGGGATGCGCATCCTCTTATCCACTTCAAATAAAAAAACATGGCGCAATATTTCGAAATCCATCCTGATAATCCACAGCAACGACTGATTCGTAGTGCCGTCGAAATCATTCGCAAAGGCGGCGTCATTGTCTATCCGACGGATTCCAGTTACGCGCTAGGTTGTCACATCGGCGACAAAGCGGCGATGGAACGCATTCGCCGTATTCGCAATGTGGACGAGCAACATCATTTTACTTTGGTCTGTCGTGATTTGGCCGAGGTCGGCAAATTCGCGCGGGTAGATAATCTGCAATTCAGATTGATCAAGCAACACACGCCGGGCAGTTATACGTTTATTTTGCAAGCGAGCAGCGATGTGCCCAAGCGCTTATTGAATCCTAAGCGCAGCACCATCGGCATACGCTTGCCGCAAAATCCGGTGGCGCACGCGTTGCTGGCCGAGTTGGACGAGCCCTTGCTCAGCTCGACCCTGATCATGCCCGGCGACAATCAACCCTTGAACGACGCACACGAAATGCGCGAACGTTTGGAACACGACGTCGATTTGATTCTCGACGGCGGATCGTGCGGCACAGACATGACCACCGTGATAGACCTCACGCATGCCGTGCCTTTACTGGTTCGACGCGGCAATGGCGATATTACTTCATTCAGTTTTGAATGATTTTAAGTATTTGATTTAATTGAACTATTTAAGGTAAATATCGTGGAAGAAATTATCAAAAATATTGCGATTTATGCTATCCCAGTGATCTTCGCAATTACAGTGCACGAAGCTGCGCATGGCTATGTCGCAAAATATTTCGGCGACCCGACGGCGTATATGCTTGGGCGCGTCACGCTTAACCCGGTTAAGCATATCGACCCCATGGGGACTATTGCCTTGCCAATCCTGCTGTTGTTTGTGAGTGGCGGCAATTTTCTGTTCGGGTATGCCAAGCCAGTGCCGGTGAATTTCAACCAACTGCGCAAACCTAAACAACATATGTTGTGGGTCGCTGCAGCAGGCCCAGGCGCAAATCTGGTGATGCTGATTATCTGGGCGTTTTTGTTCAAGCTCGTCATTGGTCATGCAGCAGGCGAGTTGAGCGGACCGATGGCGCTCATCGCCAAAGCAGGGATTATTATCAATGCGTCGTTAATGGTGTTGAATCTTTTGCCCATCCTGCCGCTGGATGGCGGACGTATCGCGGTGAGTTTGTTACCGATGAGCCTCGCTCGTCCTTATTCCCAGTTGGAAAATTACGGCATGTTTATCGTCATCGGTCTGCTGGCGACGGGCGTGCTGAGTAAAATCATGCGTCCGCTAATGGATTTCGTGCTCGGCATCACGTCAACACTTTTCGGCATTTAATTTACCTCACAGGAAAAAAATAATATGTATCCAGACCGCGTCTTGTCCGGCATGCGCCCCAGCGGCGCACTTCACCTCGGCAACTATCACGGCGCCCTGAAAAATTGGGTCAAGCTGCAGCACGAATACGAATGCTTATTTTTCGTCGCCGATTGGCACGCGCTCACCACGCACTACGAAACGCGCGAAGACATCGAGCAGAACACGTGGGACATGGTGATTGACTGGCTCGCCGCCGGGCTCGACCCGGCGCAATGCACGATGTTTATTCAAAGCCGTGTGCCGGAACACGCTGAATTGCATTTGTTGTTATCGATGATTACTCCGCTCAGTTGGCTTGAGCGTGTGCCAACGTATAAAGAACAAATGGAAAAATTATCCGAGCGCGATCTGACGACGTATGGATTTTTGGGCTATCCCCTTTTACAAAGCGCTGACATTTTAATTTATCGCGCCAATCGCGTGCCGGTCGGTGAAGACCAGGTGC
>JAYVJD010000021.1:0-2175 GCA_043769625.1 Pseudomonadota bacterium
ATTTTGAAAACAAATCCTGATTTCGTGTGCGCTTTTTTTCCGAGAATTTTTTAATTTTATTGAAACAGCATTAGTGGCTAACTTTGCTTCACAAATGTATTCTTTTGGAGCAAGAAGTTTGACGCGAAAAAAAACTGGTGGGGGCGGAAAATAGATCAGAGGTTATTATGCCAATGATATACAATGACATTTGCTTTTCAACAATTTTTATTTTCTGCTTTTGCTTTTGCTTTTCATCATTTTTTTCTCGATAAATTCATTCAAAACCCTACGTTTTTTCGGTGCAAACCAAGAAAAAAAAAAGGACGAAACACACACACACACACACACACACACAAATAAAACATGCGCCGCAATCCTGCCTCGATTTCATCGTCGTCGCTGATATTCCTTCATCGTTTTAACGATGCTAATTCGGCCGCGACGACAGCAAACATCGTTTGCACTTCACGTGGCGTCATCGTTACAAGCTACGTCAACGCGGCGCTCGAGCAAGCGGCAACAACGGCAGGCTACGAGTCGCAGATGTGGGTGGATGACAAGACGTTGAAAAAGCAGTTTTCGCACAAGCATGGTATCCGTCCGAGGAACGGCGAAGTTCCAACGATCGTCATCGTGCAGCAACGCCACGCGCTCTTCAACCTTGAGCAGCTGCGTGCTGGCCCGAAAGGCGTCGAGTTTGCGAAGCACTTACCAAAGGGCATCGCGGAGCCGATGGACGCGGCGGCACTGCAGCCGTTCCGCGGCGCGTTGGCGCAGCAGCTCGAGCAAGTAGCTCGCAACAGTCGCTGGGGCCCGTATTGGCTGTCGTCGACCGAGTTGAAATGGCGCGGCTTTTTCCAGATCGGGTCAACGTTCGCGCCGCCAGCGTGGAGAACAACAACGTCGACGTTCCACGCTTGGAACTTCATGCAACTCGCTAGCGAGGGCGGCGCTGACCTCGCAACGGTGCCGGTCAACTACCGTTTTTCCAACTTGATGCTTGGCACGGATGTGAGCGAGCAGCTGCGAAACGAGGCGTTGCGGCGCGGATTGCGATACCCAGTTATCGCGACCAACAAAATGGTGGAGTTGACCGGCTGCACGTTGCTGCCTGATCGGATTTCGGGTTTCCGAATCAGTCGCAACGAAGCTCGTGCGAACGAATTCCTATCATCGACTCTGATTTATAATATTGCCGATTTCGATTGTGGCGCCAATCACATCGAGAAGACGATGAACCTGCCGCACGTCACGCAGCCAACATTCGCGTTTTCAGGCGTGGCGATTACGCGGCAGTTGATTCTGCAAGACGACAGCAGCAACAACGCCCACGAGAATGCTGATGAAGTCGTTGTCGGCGCCGCGGTGAAAGCAACCGCAGCGACGGCGAATCCAAAACTAAACCAGATTGCGTACAAGAGCAATTACTGGATGCGCGAATTCGAAGCGCGGCAGTTGTCGGACGGCCGGTGGAAGCTGAAACCTGGCGCTCGAGGCGCATCGCTTGGCGACACGCTTGTGGAGCAACGAGATGGTGAAACAGCGCTTGGCGGTTCTGCCGTTGACGATGTGACCGCATCGAGCAACGCAAATAGCAATCGCATCGTAGCGGCAAAGCCAGGCAATTACCGTAACTCGTCAAACACGGATTTCATGAATATGACGTACCTTGACGCTGGGCAGATCTATTATTTCAGCGAGGATGTGAAGGAACGAAAGGAATTCTTGAAGAACCTCGGAACGTATTTTTTCTAAAATAATGTCGTGTTGGTACAACCCCCCCCCCCCCCCCCAAAGATTTATCAAATAAAAGACGAGCATTTTTAGTTTCATTATTTTTCTCTGGAATGCAAGTTGGGCACCCCTTTTTTTACTTTTTGGAAAAAAAATCACTGAAGAAAGCATTTTTTTTTTCTGTTCGAAATCGATCGTGTCGCATTTTTTCTTTGATTGATGCAAAGCGAAAAAGAGGGAAAAAAAGCTCGATAAAAATATGAACCCAGGAACCACAGTTCCTGAAGTACATCCACTTCTCGTTTGTACTCCGGGAACTTCATTTTTTTGCCGCATTCAAAAGTCAATTTTTACTTCAGGTACTTCGTTTTTGTCTCAAAAATTTCCAAAAAAATCTGAAATGGGGATTTCGGCTTCCCCCTTTTTTTTTGGCTCGAAGCGCCCGCTGCGCGAGCGGTT
>JAYVJD010000022.1:0-2173 GCA_043769625.1 Pseudomonadota bacterium
CGAGCGAAAGCGCGAAATTTCAGCAATCTTTACCGGCCATTCGGCGAAGCGGTCGGAAAAGTTTTCGAAATGCTGTTCCGCAAGCAAAGTAGTCGGAACCAAGATTGCGACTTGCTTACCGCCGGACACAGCCATGAACGCGGCGCGCATGGCGACTTCCGTCTTGCCGAAGCCGACATCGCCACAGACCAAGCGATCCATCGGCTTGCCGGATTTCATATCTTCCAAGACCGCCACAATCGCGGCCGCTTGATCGGGCGTTTCTTCGAACGCAAATCCGGCCACAAAATTTTCGTAGTCGACAGCATGAAATGCGAACGCGAAACCTTCGCGAGCGGCGCGTTGCGCGTAGAGATTCAATAGTTCCGCGGCGGTATCACGTACTTGTTCGGCCGCTTTACGTTTGGCTTTTTCCCATTGCCCGCTGCCGAGCCGGTGCAACGGTGCCGCGTCGGGGCTGGCGCCGCTGTAGCGACTGATTTGATGTAGCTGCGCGACGGGAATATACAATTTGTCGCCGCCACCGTATTCCAAATGCAGGAATTCAGTTTCGCCTTCACCGAGATCTAAATTGACCAGTCCTAAATAACGCCCGATGCCGTGCTGGGCATGAACCACCGGATCACCCACGCGCACTTCGGAAAGATCACGCAACATGCCTTCGGACGTGGTCTTGCGCGCGTCGCGCCGTCGAGTTTGCTTAACTTGCGTGGCGTAAAGTTCATTTTCGGTAATGATTGCCCAATTCGGTTGCGAAAGTATGAAACCCGCCGCAAGCGGTGCTACTGTTAGCATGAGGCGTTCGCTACCGGCAACGAACGCCGCGTAGTCATCGCAGGTTGTTGGCTTTAACCCATGACGTGCGAACAATTCAAGTAGGGTTTCGCGGCGGCCTAGGCTTTCCGCGACTATTAGAATACGGCCGGGAAATGTGTCGACATAGGCCGCTAATTTTTCGATCGGGTTTGTCGCGCGGCGATCCACGTCGAGTGCCGGTAGAAGCGCGGATTCGCTCGGCCCGTCGTTGGATTTTCCATTCGGTGACATCGAGTCGAATGCCGGAATGTCTACCCGAGCAAACGGCTTGAGCGTGACGAAAAAATCTTCAGCCCGCAAAAACAAATCCACCGGCTTCATGATCGGACGAGTTCGATCGCCACCGAGTAGTTCGTGGCGCGATTTTACGTCGCGCCAGAATTGCTCAGTCGCGCTCGTGACGTCGTGATGAATACAAATCAACGCGTCCGCGGGAAGATAGTCGAATAGCGTCGCCGTGCTATCGAAAAACAACGGCAAATAATACTCAATGCCGGCCGGCGCGATGCCGTTGCTGACATCTTTATACAACGTACTTTTCGATGGGTCACCTTCGAATTTTTCGCGGAAATTTTGGCGAAATGCGCTGCGACCGGCGTCGTCAAAAGGAAATTCGCGCGCGGGCAGCAGTCGAATTTCGTTGACCGGATAAATGCTGCGTTGTGTATCGACATCGAAGGTGCGAATCGTTTCGATATCCGAATCAAGCAGATCGATCCGATAGGGAACCGCGCTGCCCATGGGAAATAGGTCGATTAATCCGCCGCGCATCGCGTATTCGCCCGGTCGCAGAACTTGGCTGACGTTGGCATATCCGGCGATGGTCAATTGCGTGCGCAGTGCGGGTAAATCCAAGCGTTTGCCCTGGTGCAAAAAAAATGTATGCGCGGCGAGGAACGCTTGCGGCGGCAGGCGATAAAGCGCGGTGGTGATCGGTACCAACGCGATGTCGCACGCGTTACGCGAAAATTGGTACAACGTGGCGAGTCGCTCGGAGATTAAATCCTGATGCGGCGAAATTTGATCGTAGGGGAGGGTTTCCCAATCCGGCAACCAATGAATCGATTTTTTAGGAACAAACCACAACAGCTCGGCACGTAGACGCTGCGCATGCCACGCATTTTCGGTAATGACGACGATCGGACGGCGCAATTCCGATAGCTGTGCAATGGCCAACGCATCCGCTGAGCCGGCCAGTGGCGATAGGCTTTGCTGTGGCGATGTAAGATTAAAACGAAAATCCGGGGTATTCATGGCGAGGCCGCATTATACGTCGATCGCTGCGGCGATTTGTCAGCGATGCAGTGCTCGCGATCGACGAGATTAAAAATTTAAGCGAACCGGCGCGCTATTTTTT
>JAYVJD010000023.1:0-2170 GCA_043769625.1 Pseudomonadota bacterium
ATCGAACGGGTTTCGAGTTGATGGCCCGACTCTAAACTAACGATATCAATGCTCACCACATCGCCTAGTAGAGAAGTTTTGTAGGGCAATTCCTACAGTCTAAATCAGCGGGTATCACGTTATACATCGTCTGGGTTCGAGATAAGCTTCAATTATTGCGAAACGGTGTTTGAGATTTTTAAATGAAAATGTTTTTTGCGCCTACGCGCCTATTATTTTCTATCATCGGACTTCATGCCAGATTCTATTGGGTGATCGGTCTTGCTATTTTATCGGGCATGGTCGGCATCGTCGCCGATTCGAATTGGCGCACACCGATTCTTTCGCTGCTCGTGGCATCGACAGTTTATATGTTGTTAGCGATTTTGCGCAGTGTCGCGGAAGATTTTGCGCAGATCGAAGATGAATTAGGTCGCATTGGTACGGGTGATCTTAGCATTGCGACCGATTCTTCTAAGGCGTACGCTGACGATGGCGTGCTGAATCAAGCTGTCCTGCGCACACGAGAAAGTCTGGCGCAAATTGTGACTCAGGTACGCGACACCTCGGATGTCATCGTGCGATCGACTGAACATCTCGGCCGCGGAAATCAACGCCTGTCGGAGCGTACCGAGTATCAAGCCTCGACATTGGAACAAGCCGCGGCCGGCATGGAAGAACTCAGCGTAACGGTCGCGCAAAACGCGGATAACGCATCGAACGCCAGCCAGCACGCGAACGACGCTCGCATCATCGCCCAGTCCGGCGCTCAGGATGTGAATCAACTGATTCAGACGGTGGCGCTTATAGCAGATAGCTCCCGGCGCGTTACCGATATTATCGGCGTGATTGAAGGCATCGCGTTTCAAACCAATATTCTCGCGTTAAATGCGGCCGTCGAGGCGGCACGTGCCGGTGAGCAGGGGCGCGGTTTTGCGGTTGTTGTCAGCGAAGTTAGAAGTCTTGCGCAACGCAGTTCCGAGGCGGTAAAGGAATCTCGCACGTTGATCGCCGACGTCGCCGAGCGGGTGGACGCGGGCACCGCGCTGGCGCAACGTGCACAAGGAAGCATCGCCAATGTGACGCAGGGAATTGATGCGGTCGCAATGTTGACCCGCGAAGTGTCCGATGCATCGGCGCAGCAGCGTGATGGGGTCGAGCAAATGAAACAGGCACTGATCCAGCTTGAGACTGTTACCCAGCAAAACGCCGAATTGGTGAACGAAGCGAACTACACGGCAACGACGTTGAATCAAGAAGCGATTAAGCTGGAGTCCGCCCTTGCGGCTTTTCATCTTGATCGCCAGGATGACCGCGCTCAGGCCGTGGCGCTGGTCAAGCGCGCCGTTGCACATATTAAGTCCAAGGGTCACAAGCATGCTTTGCGTGAAATCGGTGACCCGAACGGTTCGTTCGTCAATGGCGAATTTTACATTGCTGTGAATGACACCAAAGGGATTTGCCTTGCGCACGGCGTTAAACCGGAAATGGCCGGCCAGTCGCATTTAGATCTGCAAGATGCGGACGGGAAATTGTTTGTTCGCGAATATCTTAAAATCGGTGCGAACCAAGGTCGAGGTTGGGTCGATTTTCGGTGGCTGAATCCAGCGACCCAACGGATCCAACCGAAATCCGGTTACGTCGAGCGCGTCGGTGATTTTATCGTGAGTTGTGGTATCTACAAGAACACGCAAAACGATGTCGCAAGCCCGAAGCCCATTCGTTTACCGGTTGATAGCCGTCGCCAACCGGTGTTGAGCATGCGCAAATAGGTTCATTCTTGGTATGCTAGCGGTTTCCGAAAGTAGGGAGCCCACCAAATGCAATATGTTCTGCCGCCCTGGGATATTCCCAGTGTCGCCGTCGCGAACAGCGATAGCCGATTTCCCGTTCACCGAATTTATTGCGTCGGCCGTAATTACGCCGAACACGCCCGAGAAATGGGCGCGGATCCGGTCAAAGAAGCGCCGTTTTTTTTCTGCAAACCCAACGATGCGGTCATGTCGAGCGGCAGTGCCATCCCTTATCCGTCGGCGACGCAAAACTTTCATCACGAAGTCGAGCTCGTCGTTGCGCTTCGCGGCGGTGGCACGAATATCAAGCCAGAAGCCGCGCTGGACCTAGTGTTTGGCTATGCCGTCGGGGTCGATTTGACGCGCCGCGATTTGCAGCAAGCGGCAAAAGATAAAGG
>JAYVJD010000024.1:0-2169 GCA_043769625.1 Pseudomonadota bacterium
CCCTACCTGACCAAGTAGGAGTTGAGCCGTGTCGGCAGAAATAGCGTGTCGCCGTCATTCCGGGATGTCTATCAGTAGAAATGGAAATTATCATAGGTAACAATCGGTTACATATGCCAACGCGGTATGCAAAAGGTTTTACTGCCGATTTGAGCCGCAAACTCGGATGGACCCTTGCGCTTATCGGCGCCGTTCTCGCGTTGCTGCCTTTGTTCGGCGAAATTGAGCAGCGCTATGGTCTGGCATGGCTGTTTACACTACGCGGCGCGATGCCCGCGCCGCCGGACGTCGTCATCCTCGCCATCAATAGCGAAACGACCGACGCGCTGAACTTAGCGGAAAAACCCGCACAATGGCCGCGAACCTTGCACGCTCAAGCGGTGAATGGTTTACGCGAGGCGGGCGCGGCAGCCATTGTGTTCGATCTGTTCTTTGAAGAAAGCCGCGCTGAGGACGCGGAATTCGCCGATGCGATCAAACAAGCGAACAACGTCGTCCTGTCCAAGAAATTAGTCGCACAATCCGCGGCGCAGCAATCGGCAACGTCCCTATTGCAACAAGCTGCGGCGATCAATGCCACGTTTGTGCTACCGCGCGAACCGCTGCGCGTCGATGGCTATTGGGCATTCAAATCCGATGGCGGCGACGCCGCGACCATGCCGGTCGCCGCGTTGCAAATCTTTGCGCGCCCGTACTGGGCGCATTTACGCGCCTTGTTAATCGGCCTGGAACCCGCTCTGGGAGCGCCTCTCCAGGCATCGACTCTGCGCAGCGTGTTGGGCGAACAGCCGGCGTTGTTACCACGCGCGTTAAAAAATCTCGAAAGCGAACGCGATTGGCCGGCGCGAGAGAAACAAATCCTACGCGCGCTGCTGCTGGCACATGCTGAAGATTCCGCGCGATTTTTAAATTTCTACGGCCCGCCGCGCAGCGTGAAAACTATTCCCTACTTTCACGTGACCGGCACGCCAAATGCCAGCGCTGATCCCGCGCTATTCAAAGACAAGGTCGTGTTCATCGGCTATCTGCCGACGCGATGGCGCGACTACGACGCGATCCGCGACGACTACCACACGGTCTTTTCTCAGGCCGACGGTTTGCGCTTAAGCGGCGTGGAAATCGCCGCCACGGCATTCGCCAATTTGCTTGACGGTTCCGCCGTCAAACCCCTCGCAACGCCGCGCCAGTTGGCGCTCTTCAGCCTATGGGGCACGCTCGCCGGCATCTTCGCGGGGCTGTTATCGATACGTCGCGCGGCGATTTTTTTTCTATGCGCGGGCGTCGCCTATTTACTGCTCGCGCGCCACCTTTTCGCCGGCGATCACATTTGGTTGCCGCTGATCGTGCCGCTTACGATCTTATCGCCACTGGCGTTCATTACTGCGACCCTGTTTAAATATCGCTACGCCAAACGCCAGCGCGAACAAGTCATCGACCTGGCCAAACAATTTGTTCCGTCCGATGTGCTCAATCGTTCACTCGCCGACGCCGCGCCGGCCGGCCCGGAAACGCAATTGGCCTATGGCGTGTGCCTGGCTACCGACGTGAAAAACTACACGCGGCTATCGGAAACCATGGCGCCGCAAGCGCTGGCCAATTTGATGAACGATTATTTTGCGCTGCTCAACGGCCTCATCGAAAGACACGGCGGTACCATCGCTGATATGCGCGGCGACGCGCTGTTGGCATTGTGGGCTAAGACCGAAAGCGGTGCCGATTTGCGCCGTCAGGCCTGCCGTGCCGCGCTTGCGATGCGTGCCGCGATCGACCAATTCAATCGCCACGCCGATCGCCCAACACTGGAAACGCGCATCGGTCTGCACGCCGGTGAAGTCGCCATTGGCACGCTAGGCGCGCGCGGCGGCCATCTGGAATTTCGCGCCGTCGGCGATATCGTCAACACCGCGAGCCGAGTCGAAGGGTTGAACAAAATTCTAAACACTCATTTGCTCGCAACTGCTGATGTAGTCGAATCCGTCGACGACTGCTTGGTGCGACCCGTCGGCCGCTTTCAGCTCGCCGGAAAATCGCGGCCACTGGAAATCGTCGAATTAGTCGGCGAAGAAGCGCCTACCGATCCAAGCTACACCCACTTCGCAACCGCGTTGGAAACATTCCGTGCCGGAAGAGTAAACGAAGCCGCCGCGCAATTCGCAACACTTTCGCAAC
>JAYVJD010000025.1:0-5928 GCA_043769625.1 Pseudomonadota bacterium
CGACAGCGCCGAAGTGTGCGGCTGCAACGGCGTGTGCAAGGGCGACATCATCCGCGGCATCAAGGAAAAGGGCCTGTTCTCGCTCGAGGACGTGCGCAAGCACACCAAGGCCTCGTCGTCGTGCGGATCGTGTACCGGTTTGGTCGAACAAATATTAGCTTCCACCGTCGGCGGCGCGTATGCACCGCAACTCACCACCACCAAGCCGATGTGCGCCTGCACCGACCACACGCACGAGGAAGTACGCAAGAGCATACGCGAACGTAAGTTGTTGACTATCCCCGACGTGATGCAATTCATGGATTGGCGCGCGCCCAACGGCTGCGCCAGTTGCCGCCCGGCGCTGAATTATTATTTGCTCAGCACTTGGCCGCACGAAGCCAAGGACGATCCGCAATCGCGTTTTATCAACGAGCGCGCCCACGCCAATATTCAGAAAGACGGGACTTATTCCGTCGTGCCACGCATGTTCGGCGGCGTAACCAATGCCAGCGAGCTGCGCCGCATTGCCGACGTGGTGGATAAATACAAAATACCCACAGTGAAAGTCACTGGCGGTCAGCGCATCGATTTGCTCGGCGTGAAAAAAGAAGATTTACCCGGCGTGTGGGCCGACCTCGCCATGCCGTCGGGCCATGCGTATGCCAAAGCTTTGCGCACAGTGAAAACTTGCGTCGGCAGCGAATGGTGCCGTTTCGGCGTGCAGGATTCGACGCATATGGGTATCGACCTGGAAAAAACATTTTGGAAAATGGTCGCGCCGCATAAAGTGAAATTCGCCGTCAGCGGTTGTCCGCGCAATTGCGCCGAATCGGGCATCAAAGACGTCGGCGTAATTGGCGTCGAATCCGGCTGGGAAATATATGTCGCCGGTAACGGCGGCATCAAAACCGAAGTGGCGCAATTTTTATGCAAGGTAAAAACGGCGGAGGAAGTGCTGGAATATTCCGGCGCCTTCATCCAGCTTTATCGCGAAGAAGCGCGTTACCTCGACCGCACCGTGCACTGGGTCGCGCGCGTCGGCCTCGATTATGTGAAACAAAAAATGATCGACGATGCGGCGAATCGCAAAGCCTTATACGACCGCCTACTGTTTGCGTTGCAGGATGAAAAAGATCCGTGGGTGGAAGAAGTGAAAGGCATCAAGCGACGTGAATTTGAATTATTGGAGTTACCAGCATGAGTGATTGGAAAAAAATTTGCGGCGTGAATGACATCGCGCGTTTGGGTTCGCGCGTGGTGAAACGCAGCGAGGGCGACATCGCGGTATTCCGCAATGCTGGAGATGAAGTATTTGCGCTACGCGATCAATGCCCGCACAAAGGTGGGCCACTATCGCAAGGCATTGTGCTGGGAAAAACGGTGGTGTGCCCGCTACACAATTGGAATATCCAATTGGCTGACGGCTGCGCCGTTGCGCCGGATGAAGGTTGTGCGCAACGGTTTGCCGTGAAGGTGGAAGAGGGTGTGGTTTATTTGCAGGTGTGAATAGTTTTTTATGCAGAAATTATTTCTACCAACGCTTGTTCAGGCAACCAAGGAATCCCCTCCCTTTCAAGGGGAGGGTTAGGGTGGGGATGGGTCAAACCTGCACGATAAACACGACACCCATCCCCATCCTAGCCTTCCCCTTGAAGGGGAAGGGATTACTTTCTTCGATTATTTTTGGTTGCGTAATCGATGGTGATGAAGGGTTGGCTCAGATTTTTCTTGGCCGCAGGGCGAAAATATTTTGCATTAGGGTGTAGCGAAAAGAGGTATTCCCTCCCCTTGAAAAGGAGGGGATTTCATTCTTCGATTTTTAAATTTATGAAAGCCATCATGAAATCCTCTTTTCTCAAAGCCGGCTGCACAATTGGAATATTCAATTGGCTGACGGCTGCGCCGTCATGCCGGATGAAGGTTGTGCGCAGAGGTTTGCGGTGAAAGTTGAAGAGGGAGTGGCTTATTTGCAGGTTTGATTATTTACACAAATGCATTTTCTTCAATGCGGGCAGGACATCCAAGAGATCCCTTCCCCTTCAAGGAGAAGGCTAGGATGGGGATGGGTGTTTCGTGACGCATCTCTTGACCCATCCCCACCCTAACCCTCCCCTTGAAAAGGAG
Organism: Pseudomonadota bacterium; assembly: GCA_043769625.1. Lineage (GTDB taxonomy): Bacteria > Pseudomonadota > Gammaproteobacteria > Burkholderiales > JBEEJL01 > JBEEJL01. Next base: position 2,107 of record JAYVJD010000025.1, read on the forward strand.
GGGTTTTCATTCTTCGATTTTTTATTTTACGAAAGCCATCATGAAATCCTCTTTTCTCAAAGCCGGCCACACGCCGACCTTATTCGCCGCCTTTCTCTATTTCGATTTGAGCTTTATGGTGTGGGTGATCCTCGGTCCGCTCGGCGTGCAGATCGCCAAAGACCTCGCACTCACGCCTGCACAAAAAGGATTGATGGTGGCGACGCCGATTTTAGCCGGTGCGATATTGCGCTTGGTGATGGGCGTGCTAGTCGATCATCTCAAACCGAAAATGGCGAGCGTGATCGGGCAAGTGATCGTGATTGTGTCTTTAGCCGCGGCATGGTTTTTCGGCATTCATACCTACCAACAAGTGTTGCTGCTCGGCATCGCCCTCGGTGTAGCAGGCGCTTCATTCGCTGTCGCCCTACCGCTCGCGTCGCGTTGGTATCCACCCGAGCATCAAGGCAAGGCGATGGGCATTGCGGGCGCGGGCAATTCAGGAACGGCTTTCGCGGCCTTGCTCGCGCCGGGCCTGGCTGCGGCTTACGGCTGGAATAATGTATTCGGCCTCGCCGCGATTCCGCTGGTGTTGGTATTGATGACTTATATGTGGATGGCGAAAGACAGTCCCGAATGTCCGCCGCCAAAAGCCTTATCCGATTATTTGAAAATTCTCAAAGATAAAGACGCTTGGTGGTTCATGCTTTTCTATAGCGTTACCTTCGGTGGCTTTGTAGGACTCGCCTCGGCGCTGACGATTTACTTCAGCGATCAATATGGTTTGAAACCGCAAGTGGCGGGTTACTTCACCGCTGCTTGTGTGTTCGCCGGCTCGTTGGTACGGCCGATGGGTGGCATGGTGGCTGATCGTATCGGCGGCATTAAAACTTTATCTGTTTGTTACGTACTCGCAGGCATTTTTTTAGTGACGGTTAGTTTTGGCCTGCCGAAAGATTGGATGGCGCTGGCTGTGTTCATCTGCGCGATGTTGGCGCTCGGCACCGGCAACGGCGCGGTGTTTCAATTGGTGCCGCAGCGTTTCCGTAAAGAAATCGGCGTGATGACGGGCTTGGTCGGCATGGCCGGTGGTGTCGGCGGATTTTATCTCGCGTCGTCGATGGGTTATTCCAAACAACTCACCGGCAGCTATCAAGGAGGCTTTTTAATTTTTGCAGCATTGGCATTTTTTGCGCTGATTGGACTCACGGCAGTGAAGGGCCGGTGGCGCACGACATGGGGCGCAGCGCATATGACTGCTGCAAAAATATGATTATAATCAAATAGTTACGATACACTATCAGCATCGCAACTATTTGATTCAATTGACGATAATCTGAACCATTACAAAAAATATTGATCATGAAACATGCCACTTAAATTCACCACGGGTCACTCGACGCAAATCGGCAAGCGCGAACGCAATGAAGATTTTTGCGGCATGGTCACGCCTGATGGTTCTGAATTGGCGATCAAAGGCGCGCTGTTCGCCGTGGCCGATGGTGTGTCGGGTAATGGCGGCGGGCGCGAGGCGGCGGAATACACTGTGCGTGGTTTGCTCGCCGATTATTTTGCCACGCCGGAGACGTGGGAAATTTCTTTATCGCTCGACAAAGTATTGACGGCGATTAACCGCTGGATCATTGCGCAAAGCGTATCGAAAAAAGAATTGGCCGGCATGTCATGCACCTTGAGTTTACTGGTGTTGCGAGGCAACCGCTATTTCATTGGCCACGTCGGCGACACGCGCGTTTATCGGTTGTCAAATAACGCTTGCGAAAAACTCACGCAGGACCATGTATGGAACCGGCCCGACATGCAGCATGTGTTGAAGCGCGCAGTCGGGCTTGATCAGCATCTGGTGCCGGATTATCTCCACGGCGAATTGCGGCCCGATGATATTTTCCTGTTGTGTTGCGACGGCGTGTGGGAGCCGCTGGGCGACAAGCGCATCCACGAAATTTTATTTTTGCACACCGATCCGCAACGCGCGGCGGATGAGCTGGTGCGCGCGGCATTGCTGGCGGGCGGCGGCGATAACGCGACGGCGCTGGTGGTGCGCGTGGATAGTTTGCCCAAAGAAGATTGGCGCGATTTATTGCAGGCGGGCAGGCAATTGCCCTTGCCCGCAAGATTGAAACCCGGCCAACGCATCGACGGTTTTGAAGTGCTGCAACTATTACATGAATCGCGCGCCACGCTATTATATAAAGTGCGCTCAAGCGAGAGCGGGCAGATTTACGCGCTGAAAACTTTGCAGCCCGCCTTCGCTGACGACAAGCAAAGTTGCGAAGGTTTGCTCGCCGAAGAGTGGCTGGCCAAGCGCCTGGTGTCGCCGCATTTCCCGCAAATCATTCCGCTGGCGGGCGACGCGCGGTATTTTTTGTATTACGTGATGAGTTATCACGAAGGCACCACGCTGCAATATCAAATCGACCAGGGCACGCACTTCACCGTCGCTGGCGTGCTGGATATTTCCACGCGCATGCTCAAGGGCCTCGGCGCGCTGCATCGTTTATCGATTACCCACCGGGACATCAAACCCGCGAATTTGCATATCGGCAAAGATACGGGCCTGCGCATTCTCGATATGGGCGTTGCGCTCGCCGCTGGCGTGCCGTACCCGGAATTGCAAGGCAACGCTGGCACACCGAGTTATATGGCGCCGGAATTATTAGACGGCGAGCCCGCGTCGGCGCAAAGCGATTTATACGCGGCAGGTGTGACGCTGTATCATTTACTCACGCGCAAATATCCCTACGGCGAAATCGAGCCGTTTCAAAACCCGCGCTTTGGCGATGCCGTTTCGCCGACGCGTTATCGGCCGGATATTCCGATGTGGCTGGACAATATTATTCTCAAAGCCGTCGCGCGCGAGCCGAAACATCGTTTTGAAACGGCAGAAGAAATGTTGTTGGCGCTGGAGCGCGGCGATACCTTACCCCTCGATGCGCCCGCGCGCACGCCGCTGATAGCGCGTCATCCCACTGCGATATGGACTACTTTGCTCGCGGTTTCTGTTGCATTCAATTTGTTATTGGCGTATTTGTTGATTGCACGATAGAGCTTGGGAAGCTCTGATTAAGTTCGAGACCTAAGCAAGACTAGGCGCGAATAAAAAATCTCGACGCAGCATATGAATTATATGTAAGGAGATATTTTTTGTGAGCAACGATGTATTGCGACGTTATCGGACTTAAGCAGAGCTTCTCGAACTGATTTGCCCCTGGTGCTGTCAGAGAGTAAAATCAACCCAGCAAAAAAATTTACCAACAAGGAGCACCACCATGGAACACACATTACCGACACTGCCTTACGCGATGGACGCGCTACAACCGCATATCTCCAAAGAAACCTTGGAATTCCATTACGGCAAGCATCATCAGACTTACGTCACCAATTTGAATAATCTCATCAAAGGCACCGAGCATGAAAACGCCAGCCTGGAAGACATTATCAAAAAATCTTCCGGCGGCTTGTTCAACAACGCGGCGCAAATCTGGAACCACACCTTCTATTGGCATTGCTTGAAACCCAACGGCGGCGGCGAGCCGACGGGCAAACTGGCCGACGCCATCAAAGCCAAGTTCGGTTCCTTCGACGAATTCAAAAAGCAATTCACCCAAACCTGCATCGGTACCTTCGGTTCCGGTTGGGGCTGGCTGGTGAAGAATGCTGACGGCACGGTGGAATTGATGAGCACCTCCAACGCACAATTGCCGATGACCAGCGGCAAGGTTGCGCTGCTGACATGCGACGTATGGGAACACGCGTATTACATCGACTACCGCAACAAGCGCCCCGATTACCTTGCAGCATTTTGGAATCTGGTGAACTGGGATT
>JAYVJD010000026.1:0-2163 GCA_043769625.1 Pseudomonadota bacterium
GCGTCGAGCATGCCGACGGTGGCGCCTTCGGCTGCCAGCGCCAGCGCGAGATTGACCGCGGTGGTGGATTTTCCTACGCCGCCTTTACCTGACGCTACAGCGATAATGTTTTTCACGCCCGGCACCAGCTTGACGCCGCGCTGCACCGAATGCGACACGATTTTGCTAAAGCAATTGACGCTGACGTTGCCGATACCGGCGACGGTTTTGAGTTTCGCCATGACTTGCTTGCGGATGGCTTCGATCACGCTGCGCGCCGGATAGCCGAGTACGATGTCGAGCGATACGTCGTTGCCTTCGATTTTAATATTTTTGACGCATGCGTCGGTAACGAAATCACGACCCGTGTTTGGGTCGATCGATTCGCGCAGTGCGGTGGTGATGTGCTGTTCTGTTACGGCCATTGCTGTCCCCAAAAAATTACGCTTAAGAAAATACTTAACTGATTTTAATCAATTATCGCCGGTAAATATACTGTTTATGCGCAGTGTTTGCTACAATGTTTTTTATTAGCTTGTAATCAACCCGCTGCAATCGTTAGTCAGAAGATACCAACTCCAAAAACATGGCCCGTAAAATCCTCGTCACTAGTGCGCTCTCTTACGCGAATAGTTCCTTGCATCTCGGGCATATGCTCGAAAACGTGCAGACCGACGTGTGGGTGCGCTTCCAGAAAATGATGGGGCATGAGGTGGTTTACGTTGGCGGCGACGATACGCACGGTACGCCGATTATGCTGTCGGCTGAAAAAGAGAAAATTACGCCTGAAGCGTTAATCGCTCGCGTACACAAGGAGCGGCTGAAAGAGTTCGACGCGTTTCACATTGCCTACGACAATTACTACACCACGCATTCAGACGAAACGCAGCAGTTTTCCAACGCGATTTACCTCAAACTGAAGGAAGCCGGACTAATCGACGTCAAGCCGGTAGAGCAGTTTTACGACCCGGTGAAGCAAATGTTTTTGCCCGACCGTTACGTCAAAGGCGAATGTCCCAAGTGCCACGCTAAAGATCAATACGGCGACAACTGCGAAGTCTGCGGCGCGCATTATTCGCCGACCGAACTCATCAACCCCTATTCGACGGTTTCCGGCGCGAAGCCTGAGCGCAAACAATCCGACCATCATTTTTTCAAGCTGGGCGAATGCAGTGCCTTCCTGAAAAAATGGACGCGCTCTGAGGGCCGCCTGCAAGCCGAAGCCGCTAACAAGATGGACGAATGGCTGGGTGGCGAGTTGCACGACTGGGATATTTCGCGCGATGCGCCCTACTTTGGTTTTGAAATTCCCGATGCGCCGGGCAAATATTTTTACGTCTGGCTCGACGCGCCAGTCGGCTACATGGGCAGCTTCAAAAATTATTGCGATAAAAACAATCTCGATTTTGATGCGTACTGGAATCCAAAATCGAAAACCGAATTGGTGCATTTTATCGGCAAAGATATTTTGTATTTCCACGCGCTGTTCTGGCCCGCGATGCTGGAAAAATCCGGCTATCGCACGCCGAGCAAAATTTTTACGCACGGCTTTCTCACTGTGAACGGACAGAAAATGTCCAAGTCGCGTGGCACCTTCATCACCGCCGAAAGCTACAACAAACATCTCAACACGGAATGGCTGCGCTATTACTTCGCCGCCAAACTCAACGCCACAATGGAAGATATCGATCTGAATTTCGACGATTTCATGGCGCGGGTGAACTCCGATTTGGTCGGTAAATACATCAACATCGCCAGTCGCACTGCCGGTTTTTTGACCAAAAAATTCGGTGGAAAACTTTATAATAATCAAGAAGTTACACACGACACCACGTGGGCGCAAAATCTCGTGCGCGAATTCGCCGACAAAGTCGCCACGCATTATGACGAACGCGAATACGGCAAAGCGATACGCGAAATCATGTTTTTCGCCGACCACGCGAATCACTATGTTGACGCCAACAAACCGTGGGAATTGGCGAAAGACGAAACCAAACTCGCGCGCCTGCACGAAGTGTGTAGCGTGAGCGTCAACCTGTTTCGCGTGCTGACGATTTACCTCAAACCGGTGTTGCCCAAACTGGCAACACAAGTCGAAGCCTTCCTCAACGTCGAACCACTAACGTGGAAACATCTTGACGACAAACATTGGCTAAGCGAACACAGCATCAACGCCTATAAACA
>JAYVJD010000027.1:0-14762 GCA_043769625.1 Pseudomonadota bacterium
CAGCGAGCAAAATCTATGGGTGGCGATTCCGCCCCGGGCCACCATTGATTTGCGAGCGCAGCGAGCAAAATCTATGGGTGGCGATTTTGCACTCGGCCACCATTGATTTGCGAGCATAGCGAGCAAAATCTATAGAGGAGTCGGTCGTAGATTTGCGAGCATAGCGAGCAAAATCCATGGGTGGCAATCGCACTTGGCCACCAATAACAAAACATCCCGCCTTGAGCGGGATTTTTTGTTTTTGCGTCGCAGTATTGGATAAGCTATCGTATGGGCAACGATGAGGCAAAAGATCCCGGCATGCAACTGACGAAAAAACAGCAAGACTATTGGCAAAAGAATCTGCGCATCACTGCGCTGCTTTTGCTCGTCTGGTTTATCGCCACATTTGTGGTGGTGTTTTATGCGCGCGAACTTTCCTTCAGTTTTTTCGGCTGGCCGTTTTCGTTTTATATGGCGGCGCAGGGCGCGTTGATTATTTACATGATTATTATCTGGTTTTACGCCGGCTACATGAACAATTTGGATAAACAATACTCAGTGCAAGAAGGTAAAGACGAATGAAACGCTTTGCCGTTGCCGATATCTTGGCGGTGGTAAAATAGCTTTATGTTCCGTGTAAATTGATGAGGAAGTCAGCATGAAAGCCGAAAAAATTAAAGCGCAGTTCGACTGGGCCGATCCGTTATTGCTGGAGCAGCAATTGACGCAGGAAGAACGCATGGTGCGCGACACTGCGCGCCATTACGCACAAGATAAACTGGCGCCGCGTATTCTCGAAGCCTTCCGTCACGAAAAAATGGACGCGAGTATTTTTCGCGAAATGGGCGCGTTGGGTTTGCTCGGCGCGACCATCCCGGAGGAATACGGCGGCGCCGGATTAAATTATGTTTCCTACGGCTTGATCGCGCGTGAAATCGAACGTGTTGATTCTGGTTATCGCTCGATGATGAGTGTGCAGTCATCGTTGGTGATGGTGCCGATTTATGAATTCGGCAGCGAAGCGCAACGCCAAAAATATTTGCCCAAGCTGGCCACAGGCGAATACATCGGCTGCTTCGGTTTGACCGAGCCCGACCACGGCTCCGACCCCGGTTCGATGATTACGCGCGCGAAAACGGTTACCGGCGGCTATGCCATGACCGGTGCAAAAACCTGGATCAGCAATAGCCCCATCGCCGATGTGTTCGTCGTGTGGGCGAAAACCGATGACGGCGTGATACGCGGCTTCATATTGGAAAAAGGTATGAAGGGTTTATCTGCGCCAGCGATCCACGGCAAGATGGGTTTGCGCGCCTCGCTCACGGGCGAAATCGTGATGGATAGTGTCTTCGTCCCGGAAGAAAATTTATTGCCGAATGTGCAAGGCCTCAAAGGCCCGTTCACTTGCCTCGACTCCGCGCGCTTCGGTATTTCTTGGGGGCCGCTAGGCGCGGCGGAATTTTGCTGGCACACCGCGCGTCAATACGTGCTCGACCGTAAACAATTCGGCCGACCACTCGCAGCCAATCAATTGATCCAGAAAAAATTAGCCGACATGCAAACCGACATCACCCTCGCGTTGCAAGGCTGTTTGCGCTTAGGCCGCATGAAAGACGAAGGCACAGCGTCGGTAGAAATCACCTCCATCATGAAACGCAATTCCTGCGGCAAGTCGCTGGAGATCGCGCGTGTGGCAAGAGACATGCTCGGCGGTAACGGCATCTCCGATGAATACGGCGTGATACGTCACATGCTCAATCTGGAAGTGGTCAACACCTACGAAGGAACCAGCGACGTACACGCGCTGATACTCGGCCGGGCGCAAACGGGCATCCAAGCTTTTTTCTAACCGACACCTGTGGCCTGGTAATAGCGCCGATAAAAATAAAGCCCGCATTTGCGGACTTTATTTCATATAAAAAATTCAATTAAATCAAATAGTTATAAAAATAAATACTTAGGGCTTTTGCGCCAGTAAATTCGCCAGATCAGCGACCAATCGGGGGTCGTCCGGCTCGACGCCGCTGGCAAAACTTTTCACCACTTTGCCATCGCGCGAAATTAAATATTTGTGGAAATTCCATTTCGGGCGTTCACCTGAAGCGTCGGCGAGCAGATCGTAAAAAGGGTTTTTACCGGCATCGCGCACTGGCGTTTTTTCAAACATCGGAAACGACACGCCATAATTCACCAAACAAAATTTCGCCACCTCTTTATTCGCGCCGGGCTCCTGGCCGCCGAAATCATTTGACGGGAAACCAAGCACCACCAGTCCGTCTGCTTTATATTTCTTATACAACGCTTCCAGCCCGGTGTATTGGCCGGTATAGCCGCATTGGCTGGCGGTGTTCACCACCAGCACCACTTTGCCGGCGTATTCACACAGATTTTTTTCGCCGCCGCTGAGCTGGTGAGTGCGGTAGTCGAGCGGCGCGAGACAGGCCGCTTGTGCCGGAAGAGAAGAAGTCATGAGTAACGCCGCTGAGAGTAAGGCGTAAATAAATGCGCGCACATTTCACCCTTAACGATAGAGATTTTTCGGGCGCATATGCGCCGTCCTATCATCAGGCAAAGCCGCGCAGCTTTCGTTCGCGCTGAGTTCATCGAAGTCTTTATGCAAGGCGGCATAGCATTTCAAATTCGCCGCAGTGACCTGCTCGGCGCTCAACACCTCACGTTTTTTGTGGCGCAAAAAAAGCTGTGTTTCAGCGGCTTCAGACTTGTCAGCGAATTGCGCTGACAAAGCGGGAGCCGGGGAAACTTGGCTCGATTGCAGATTCATCCGAGACGGGCAGTTTTGGCCACCCATTGCTGCGCCCTCGGATAATCCTATGATTATAAAGGATAAAAATATTATGGTAGTCCGGGTAGATTTTTTCATTTCAAACCTCCTGTTCGGGAACAAAATCAATTTGTCCTAGTCAATTACCGTACGAATAAGTAATATAGAACCATTACTGCAAAAAATCAATTATTTGTCTTGGACGATATATGACAACCCCCTTCAACACATCAGATAAGCTGACGATTAGTATAGTAGAGCGCGAAACCGGTTTAAGTAAAGACCTGCTGCGCATCTGGGAGCGCCGCTACGGTTTTCCGGCGCCCGATCGCGACGCCACGGGCGATCGTCATTATCCACGCGAGCAAGTCAATCGCCTGCGCTTGATCAAGCGGCTGATTGACAGCGGCTTGCGGCCCGGCAAGGTCGTGCCGCAAAACGAACATAAATTATTGGAGCTGGCGCAAGTGCACGGCCAGGCTGCTGCGCCAGCCGAGCAGCCGCACGACCTCGAACGTTTCATCAGTATTCTGAAAAAACATCAGGCCGATGAACTCAAGCGCCTACTCAACCAACAATTAGTGCGTTTGGGCATCCGTAAATTTGTCACCGAAATTCTCGCGCCGCTCAACGCTATGGTGGGCGAGTCGTGGATGCGCGGTGAGCTGGCCATTTTCGAAGAGCATCTTTATACCGAAGTCGCGCAAAACGTGTTGCGCCAAGCCATTCATTCCTTGAGTGTCGAAGCGCAAGCGCCGCGTATTTTGCTCACCACCTTTCCCGATGAGCAGCACGCGTTGGGCTTGCTGGGGGTCGAGTCGCTGCTGGCGGCGGAATCGGCTGATTGCATTTCGCTCGGCATACAAATGCCAGTGTCAGAAATTGCGGCGGCGGCCATCGCGCATCGGGTTGACGTCGTCGCGCTGTCCTTCAGCGGTGCGTATCCGACGCAAATGATCGGCCGCGGATTAAAAGATCTGAAAGCCATCTTGCCCGCCCATGTGGCCATATGGACCGGCGGCGCAGGCGTCGCGGCGGCGAAACTGCAGATTGAGGGTATTGAAACGCATTCATCGCTCGAAACGATTCAAGGAGCGGTACGTCGCTGGCGCGAAAACAATCGTCAAGCTCCGCTCGACCAACCGCAGGAAGCGGGACTTACGGCCGCATGAATATTGTTATCACTGGTGTAACGGGTGCGGTCGCACAAGCGCTTGCCCACCATCTCGATAGCGCCGATCACCATCTGATCTTGATCGCGCGCGACGCAGCCGCACTGCAAGCTGTGGCCGACAGTTTACAACACCCGTGTACCGCCTTTGCTATTGATTTGCTCGATCCAGCCGCGGTCGAAAACTGTTTGCAGCAAGCGAAAGATAGTTTGGGTCAACTCGATGGCCTTGCGCATTGTGTGGGCTCAACTTTACTCAAAGCCTTGCACCAAACCAGCGCCGCAGAATGGCGCGAACAAATGGATATTAATTTTGGCAGTGCATTTAATTTTCTCAAGCCGTTTGTCAATTTCGCTTTGCGCGGAAAATATCCGGCGTCCGCCGTGTTGTGCAGCTCGGTTGTCGCGCACAGTGGCTTTCCCAATCACGAAGCGATAGCGGCGGCTAAAGGTGCGGTTGCCGCCCTGGCGCAATCGGCTGCCGCGACTTATGCGGATAAAAAAATCCGCGTCAACGTCGTCGCGCCGGGGCTGACGCGCTCGAACATGACGCAGCGTTTTTACGCCACGCCCGAAGCGGAAGCGCGCGCATCGGCGATGAACCCGATGGGGCGCATCGGCGAGCCGGACGATATTGCGCAGGCCATTGCATTTTTACTCTCGCCGCAAGCTTCGTGGATTACCGGACAAACTATTGGACTGGATGGTGGTCAAGGGATGATTCATCCTTTACCGCGCGTGGTGGCGGGGGCTGCGTGATCCGTGTTACGTTTAAAAATTTCAAGCAACGATATTTTTTCTTTTAAGCTGATGCACCCTCACCCTCTGTCCCTCTCCCGAGGGGAGAGGGAGGCAAGCCCGTATGTGGTGCCTTCAGAGACGCTCCCTTCTCCCTCGGGAGAAGGGCATGGGATGAGGGTGCGCGTGGGCAACAATAATCTCGTCCTCTGTAATGAAAGCAATTGAAAAAACAACCTTGCTTCTCGGGCAACAAATCGTATCTCCCCAGCAAACCCTGCGCCGCGTGCGGCCGCGCGATGGCGTGGCGCAAAAAATGGGAAAAGCATTGGGATAATGTGAAATATTGTTCAGACAAATGCCGAAAGCAAAAATGACCGCACTGCGCAATTTGATTTTGATTCTTGGTGATCAGCTCGATCTTGCCTCCAACGCCTTAAAAGATTTTGATCCTACGCAAGATCGCGTGTTGATGATTGAGTCGCAGGGCGAAGGAAAATATGTGTGGAGCCACAAAGCGCGTATCGCGCTTTTTTTGTCTGCCATGCGTCATTTCGCACAACAATTAGTCCAGCGCGACATGCCAGTTGATTATATAAAAATTGAACATAATCAATATGTTACATTTGATGAGGCGTTAGCAAAAAACCTGCAACAACATCAGCCAAAAAAACTCATCGTGATGCAGCCAGGTGAATGGCGTATGCAGGAAATGATACGAGAGACATGTAGAAAACATGATGTCGATTTAGCATTGCGTGATGATGGGCATTTTTTTATTTCGCCCACAGAGTTTGCCGAATGGGCGAAGCCGTATAAGCAAATCCGTATGGAAAATTTTTATCATCTGATGCGCAAACGCACCGGTGTGCTGATGAACGGTGATGATCCAGTAGGCAACCAGTGGAATTTCGACGCAGAAAATCGCGGCAGTTTCGGCAAACAAGGCCCGGGCCTGTTACCTGCTTTGCCAGTTTTTACGCCAGATAAAATCACGCGCGATGTCTTCGCGCTGGTAGAAAAATATTTCCCCGAGCATCCCGGTTCATTGACCGATTTCAATTGGCCGGTAACACGTGATGAAGCGCTTGCAGCAATGCAGGATTTTATCGATCATCGCCTGCAAAATTTCGGCCAGTATCAAGACGCGATGTGGCAGGATCAGCCATTTTTGCACCATGCCCTGTTGTCATCGTCGCTGAATGTAAAATTACTCAATCCGCGCGAAGTGGTCGCTGCCGCAGAGCAAGCCGGCGCTAAATATCGGCTACCGCTCGCGGCGGTCGAAGGATTCATCCGGCAAATTTTAGGCTGGCGCGAATTTATTCGCGGCATGTATTGGCTCGATATGCCGGCTATGACCAACGCGAATCATTTCAACCACCAGCGTGATTTGCCTGCATGGTATTGGACCGGCGACACGCAAATGAATTGTATGCGCGAAACCATTACGCAAACTATGCAACACGGCTATGCGCATCACATTCAGCGCTTGATGGTGACGGGCATGTTCGGCATTCTCGCCGAGATCGAGCCTAAGCAACTCGCTGCCTGGTATCTCGCCGTGTATGTCGATGCGATTGAATGGGTCGAGTTACCGAATGTGATGGGCATGGCGCTGTACGCGAACGGCGGTCGCTTCACCAGCAAGCCGTATGTCGCCAGCGGCGCGTATATCAACCGCATGAGTAATTATTGTTCGGGTTGCCAATATAAGCCGGAGAAAAAAATCGGTGACGATGCCTGTCCTGTTACGACGCTGTATTGGCATTTTCTTGACCAGCATGAAACAGAATTTTCCAGACAGCCCCGTACGGCGTTAATGGTAAAAAATTTACAACGCTTAAGCGCTGATGACAGAGAAAATATACGTCGGGAAGCGGTAAAAAATCTGAATAAAATTAATAACTTATAACGATACTAATTTGGCACTTTCATCTTTGCTTCCAGCTCGCGTAATTGCTGCGTCAGAAAAACCAATTCATTGGCATCGGTGATTTGTCCGCTCTCGATCAGGCCGCCCAGCATCACGCGTGCAGTTTCCACTTCATTCATATCCGCGCGTAAAAAAATTTCCATTTGTTTCGCCCAGCTCGGCACGTTGGGACCGGTGGCATAACGTCGAATGGCCGCCGCATATTGTGCAGCAAGCGGCAAATCATTCAGCTTATGTCGCGCGATAATCACGCCATGCGCCAACCAAGGCCAGCGCCGGTTGGGATCAAGCAAAAATTGTTGATAAACAAAATCCAGCATCAAGCGCTGCTTCTCCGGTTGCGGCACTTCGGCATATAAATGACTAGCAAACAGCAACGGATATTGCCCGTTTGAGTCGAGCGCAATAATGCGACTGAGCCAATCGCGTACTCTCGGGTAATCCAGATCGCGAAACGGCAGCGACAATCCGGGCTGATTATCGAACGCTTGCAAACTCAGCATAAGAAATTTTGCCAGCGCAATCGGCTCGCCCAAACTTGCGACGCGCAGTGAAGCAAGCGCAGGCGGCGGCGACAACGATTGCGCAGTAGCAGAAGGGCGGGGGAGAAAAATATTCAAAGCGATTTGGAGCAGCAGTGTCGTACCGGTTAGCCAGAGAATAGGGCGCGGAACGATGCTTATGGCGCGAGTGTTAGGCATATCAAAAATTTTTACGATAAAAATCAAACAGCGCCGCACCAGACAATAGCGTGACATAAATTAGCGTTTGCAATGCAATCAGCGGCAGATCAGCCATGCCGCCGATCCCGTTTACCAACCAGCTGGTTTGCGTAAATGCATCCAGCCGAGGTAACAGTAAGGCGATGGTATTGAGCAGGCCATTGGTGATTTGTTTGAAAACACCGGTGGTCTCAACCAAAGAAGTTGCACCCATCAGTTGCAGCGAGGCTATCGTGCGCGCCAGCAGATACAAGCCGATTACCGATAACAACGAAGCCATGCTGTGGGGGAGGGCCAAGACAAAAAATAAACTGGCGGCTGAAATAATGAGCAACTCAAACGTCAAAGAAATGCCCCAAGCGAAAACTTGCGTCGCGGGCGCCAACAAAAATAGCGGCAGCGAAAGCAACCCAGCCATCATCAGTGCGCAGCAAGCGTAACCCAAAAATTTACCGGCAAAAAAATGCGTACGACTAATAGGCAAAGATAACAGCAGATCCAAACCCTTATCATTTGCCTCGCGAATCTGCGAAGTAATAATAAAAATAGTCAGCAAAAATACCGAGCCCATGCGGTATAGCGCCGCAATAAACGCCGTCTCAATGGCGGCGCTCTCCACAATGGCGAGTTGTTTTACGAATAATGCAAAGGCCAAACCGGTTAGCATCAACACGATTAACAACCGCGCCAGGCGGTTCTTGAATGCCTCGCGCAGCACGCCCAATGACAAGACGACGACGGGATGTGGCGCGGTGAAAAGGGCGGGCAAAGAAAAAGTCATCAGGGTAATTGTCCCGCTGCGACCATGCGGTTGAATAAAATGCTGGAGGGAATCCACACTACAATGTCATCAAATTCTCCGCCGGGCGCGCTGATATTTTCCGTTGGGACACGGCTGACAAACGTAGTTGAATTGCCCAAGTTGGTTTTTTCATCAGTATTGCTGGTTGATAAGTTGGTTGTAGCAGTGCCGTTATCAAGCGTAGCGCCATTCCCGTTAGGACCGTACGACACAATAACGACTGGGATACCGGTGGCCAAACTTATACTCGGTGACGATGAAGAAAGAATATTGTGCGTTGCCGTTGCGCTAAACGAGACCTTTGGCGATATTTTGGTAAAAACAGTAGTCACCGAATATTTTAGTAGTCTGCCCCAACTATCCGATTTTGCTGTTCCTAATACGACCCAAGGCAAAAAGCCCTTTACACTATTACAAGCATTGCCGGCGCCAGAGCGCGGCCCTTCATTTCCGTCTATCGCTGAAACAGCGGGGCAGGGCAAATAACCACGGCTCGCGGCAAAGCCAAGCAATGCATCGCGATTTTCTTCTAATATTTTTTGCGTCTCGCTGATTCTTCGCCGTTCTATTTGTTGGGAAAGAGGGCCGAACGCACTTCCTGCAACCAAACCAATAATCAGCAGCACAATGGCAATTTCAACCAATGTGAAACCGCTAACTGAAGCCCCTTTTTTCTTCGACCGTGAAGGCGCCATAAACTCAATTTAAGAAACTAAAAATGAACATAAATCCGCCATATTTTATGGAACCGGAAAAAAAGCCTGCCACCCATTGATGAGCCACCATCCACCCGAGTCGAACGTCGAAATATGGCATGTGCCCGAACCTGGGCAATTTGCTGCTTCAGCTTTTACTCTTCTGTTGATTGAAACCATAAGTTCTTGTTTAGTGATGATGCTTATCTGATCATTATTAAATTGGTCATTCGTGTTAATCGAATTTCCCTGAATGAACCCATTAAGTGTCCCATCAGCGAAATTTGCATTGTCTTCGCCGCTTGCGATATCCAGGTAATTAATAGGATTACAATGCGGCGTCAAACTGGTTGGCGCTGTAGTACAAATTGCGCTTGAGCAATCGCCAACTACTGTGCAGGCGCGATTTTGCATTGAGGTTGCGCCGGCACGTACCAAGGACAGCCCTGGCGCAATAATTACTGCAACGGCGCCAGTTGTGCTGCTGCCATTATTAACGATGTTTCCAGCAGAATCGCGTACGGTAATGGTTCCATTGGTATTGATGTTTAGCGGAGAGTGACGCGTATTTATTTTGAAATTATTCGATACGGCATACCACAGACGCTCACCATACCCATCTCGGAGGTCGGGCAAATTCAGCGTTTTCCAAGGCAATCGGCCAATACGAGCGGACTGGTTACTACCAGCAGCGCTGCCGCAAGTTGATTCAGCCGATCCGTCATTATTGTTGTCTGGACAGGGTAGATCCCCCGGGCGCGCGGGTGAATTTGGTTGCAAATTCATTGAGACGGCATAGCCGATCAAGCTCTCTTTCGCTATTGCCAATGCGCCAACAGTTTTTTTGTTGCGCTCAAGCTGCAGATTATTTTGATTTTGTGTTCGTAGCAGAGCGAATAATGCGCCTGTACCGATTATGAGCAAAATTATTAATAGTGCAACACCGCGCTGTCTATTATAACAATATGATTTAATTAAGTTATTATTAATTTTCATGATGAAAGGCTGAATCAGACTTCAGCGCCCAGAACGATGCAGGCGCACAGGAGAGTTAACGGCAGAAGGCTGTAGCCATTCTTCGCGTGCGGCGTTTCCGCTTACCGGTTTTTCGTTGACCCATACGGTATTGGGTCCATCGGAGCGGCGCACGAAGCCGTTGATGACGGTTTGTTTTGGCGCGGGAGGGACTAAGGGCAACAGTGTTTCGTTCGGTGCAAGGGTCGTCTTCACGGGGGGGCGCGCCGCAATTAATGTCGGTTTGGTATTCGAAGCATTGCGGTTTGCCTCGATTTGGCGGCGTTCTTGAGGGGTGAAAAATAAACGGCCGAGGGTTTGCCCCTCTGACAAAGCGGGAAATAAATTTGTAACGATGAAGACAGTAAAGAGGAAAAATTTTTTCATATCAATTTGTCGTGCTGCGTGCTTTTTTGGCTTTGAAGGTGAGCCATTCCAGATTGCAGTCAGCTTGAATATTTGCCGCATCCGCTTGACTGGTAATTTCTTTGCGTTTGATGTCGCAGTTCTCCACGCTGTAAAAACCTTGCGGTAATGTGCGGATCGCATTGAGGAAATTAAATAAATCTTCTTCGTGCCCGAGTGACATTTTCAATTGTAGCGGACTAGAAAGAATTTCAATATTGGGAGCAGAGGGCGCTGCAGCAGACAGCGTGCGTTCAGCGCGTAAATCAAATTCCAGCTCGATCAAATGATGGTCGATCGAAAGTCGTTTCAGGTTTTCCAGCCAGTCGAGGCGTTTTTGCTCGTTGAACAAGCCGCGTGCCGCCAGCGCATGAAACTTTGTTGTATAGGTTTGCAGGCTTCTCTCTTCCATCTGCGTCGTTTGCAATTTGCTGCGCACCTGAATCAGCGAAGCGTTAGCGCTGTTGTAAATGACCGATTGAGAAGAGCGGAATTGCAAGCTGGCGAAGATGGCTGATGCTGCCAGCAACAGAGCCACCAACAATACCAGCAAAGGCACACGCAACAAAGAAATCGTTTCGCGGCTCGGCATGATTAAACCCCCGCCTTAAGCAAAGCCATACGAAGGGTGAAATTACTTTTCACCGGCGTTTCCCCACGACCAAACTTGCCTCCCAGATCACCTTGGGCGCTGATGTCGATCGGTACATGAATAATGCTGGCTTTCACATCTTTCAAAGTATTCAGGGTTTGCACCAAACGGTTGATTTCATTTAGCGCTTGGCGTGGCGCTTCTGGCGTGGGCCGCAAGACGAAATCGAGCAGGGCAATTTGGTGCGGTTTCGCCTTAAAAATTTTTTTCTGGTTGTCGAGGGCAGCGTAGGGCTGACTAGGGTTGGTTTGCCCGGGAATAGTGAGCAAGGCATTCGTATCATCACTAGCGACCCAGGTCATATTTTTTAAATCAATCGTTGGGAAAAGCGTGAGCACTTCACCCAAACGTTGCATCATCAGTGTGGGCGACGGCGCATCGACCAGATTCGCGCTATAGAGATCCATGGCGTCGCGCATATCGTTTGGATCGATCATCTCTTTTGGGAAACGATTCACGATGGTTTGTTGCTGCACCGTGAGTGCGCGGACCTGGCTTTGCACTTGCGCGGTATCGCTATTTAGCGCGGTGGCGGAAAATAAATTAAATAAAGTCCACATTGCGCCCGCTGTAAATACGCTGGCGGCGCTGATGAAAAGTTGTTGCTTGCCGTTCCAGATGCGAGCGTAGTAGGTGTCTTCAACAGGCGCATAGTGGTTAGGCGGAATTTTTTCAGCCAATAGATTTAACATGATCGCCGCGCTATCCGAGTTCTCCGGCAAAGGTGTTTGGCCCAGCATGGTGGCGACCTGGGTAATATCGAGAAAGCGATATTGCAATTGCGGCGAGCCTTGCAGCGCGCTGGTATAGCGTACTTGCTCGGCTGGGTGGCAGATGACGTAAACCTGCAGCGGTTCTGCGCGGGGTAAATAGCGCATGCTGTCGAGGTATTGCCAGGTCTTGCCGACTTCTTGCGCAATCAGTTCGGAAGGATAGTTGAGCACGGCCTCGCCTAGCGGCGTAAGGCGGCTGAATTTGATCATGCCTTTCTGAAAATAATTTTGCCGTACGCCCGCCGCAACCACGGTGACCACCAGCACGTGTTCCTGCTCCAGCCGCAGATATTTGAGCAATCGCGTCGCCAGCAGCGGCGCTGAGTAGATACCCATTAACGGCACCTTGTGCGCGTTGAGCAGATCGATCCAAGGCTTGAGTAATTCTGGATTGGTGATCGCGGTGTAGAGCACGCGATCATCATGACGGCCTTCGGTTTCGCGGCCTTGTAATGTGGCGTGTCGATAGGGCGTCGCGCGATAGGCTTGGCTTAATTTGCGCTCAAGTAATGGCGCACGATCGCGCGGTTTTACGTGGGGAATCGTGTCGCTGCGAAAATCCTCTTCAATTAATTCGGTGAGCAGATATGTCGGCGTATTGGCGACGCTGCCCAAATACACATCGAATTCGTTGCGTCCTACATCATTCAGCGCGAACGCTATTTGCTCGCCGAATTTTTCCGCGCGCGCGCTCACCGCAATCATTTTTTGGTTGGTGAGATAGAGAAAGTGTTTTTCCAGCATAATAGTCAGAGCTTCAGTTTGGCGATGCCGTCATAAATCGGCCCGAGCACCGACATGATCACCCACAACAGTAACGCGCCGAGCAATAGTGTAAGCACCGGTTGAATCATGCTTTGCAGACGATCAATGGCCCCGCGCACATCGCGATTATAAAAATAGCTGACGTTCAACATGGCTTTCTCCAGCTCGCCGGTGGTCTCCCCGACGCGCAACATACGTAACACCAGCGGTGGGAACATCCCGCTGCGTTGAAATGCGTCGGAGATGCCGCGACCTTCGGTGATGTGACGGCCGACCTGCACTAGTGCCGTTTCGATGACCAGATTGCCGGTGGTTTTTTCGGTGATGCGAATGCATTCGAGTACGCTGACGCCAGCGGCATACATCATGGCGAAATAAGTGGAGAAACGGGCGAGAATAATTTTTTTCAACGTCGGTCCAATGCCAGGCAGCGCTAACAGCCACGCATCGAGACGATATCGCACCTTAGGATTGTTGCGCGCTGATAACGCCGTCAGCGTGATGGCTGCCGCCGGCAGACCAATCATCACATACCAATAATTGACGAATGCATCAGAGACGACCATCAGGACACGGGTATAAAGTGGGATCTCTTGTTGCGCGTTTTTGATGAATTGACTGAGTTGCGGCACGAGGTAAATCATCAGGAAAAAAACCACACCGATAACGATAACGCTGACGAAGGCGGGATACATAAGTATTCGGCGCGTCTGCGTGTAAAGTTCATCCTGCCATTTTAAATTTTCCTGCAAGTTGGCCAGCACGTCGGGCAACTTGCCGCTTTGTTCGCCGACACGGATCAGATTGACAAAGACTTGGTCGAATACATCGCTGTGCAGCGCCAACGCGGCAGAAAAATGATTGCCGCCTTCGATCGATTCGAGAATACCGCTGATGGTGGCGCGCAGGCGAGGATTGACTACGGCGTCGCGCAGATCGGTGAGCGCTTCGAGAATCGGCACCTTTGCGCGAATGAGTTGCTCAAGGTGAAAGCAAAAGTTAATTAGCTCAGGACGCGTGACTTTGCGTTTGGGCATGCGCAGAAAAGTAGAGCCGGATCTGTGGCCGATGAGATCAAGCTTCATGCGCTTAAGGCGAAGCTCGAGGTCGAATGGATTCAATGCATCCATCGCACCGCGTACGATTTTGCCATTTTCGTTCATCGCGCGATAATAAAATTGAGACATAATTTATTTTAATATAATCAATTAGTTACGATTGATTGACGCGGTGCGGCTGGTGAGGTCCACCACGCGCGAAGCTTCTTCGAGTGAGGTCACGCCTTCGCGCACGCGGCGCATCGCATCGTCGGCCAAGGGGACAAACCCTTTGGATAATGCCATCAGCGTAATTTCGCGCGCCGTCGCGCGTTTGGCAATCAGATCATCGATGTCTTCATCAATTTTGAGCAATTCCATAATCGCCATGCGGCCGCGATAACCTTGCAGCTCACATTTTTTACAGCCGACCGCACGGTAAAGCGTCGGCGAATCTTCTTCGCGTAAACCGAGTAATGCGCGCGTCGCAACGTCGGGGGCATAGCCTTCGCGACAGAACGGGCACAGTTTGCGCACCAGGCGCTGCGCGATAACACCAATGATATTGCCCGCCATGATGTCGGGTAATACGCCAAGATCAGATAAGCGCGGAACCGATCCGATCGCCGAGTTCGTGTGCAAGGTGGTGTACACCTGATGGCCGGTCATCGCCGCGCGAAACGCCATGTCGGCAGTATCTTGATCACGCACTTCGCCGACCAAAATCACGTCGGGATCTTGTCGCATCATTGAGCGAATGCCGCTGGCGAAATCGAGTTTGACTGCATCATTCACTGACGTTTGTCGAATCAGCGCCATCGGGTATTCCACCGGCTCTTCCAAAGTCATGATGTTAATGCCTTCGGTGTTGATGTGATTCAAGATCGAATACAGCGTCGTCGTCTTGCCGCTACCGGTCGGGCCCGTGACCAGGATCATGCCGTAGGGACGGATGATCAACCGCTCGAGCTCGGCCAAGGTGTCCGCCGGGAACCCGAGCTGCTCGAGGTCGAGGACGATGCTCGAGCGATCGAGGATACGCAGCACCACGCTTTCGCCGTAGAGCGTCGGCAGGGTCGAAACTCGCAGATCGACTTCGCGGCCCAATGTCTTGACCTTGATACGACCATCCTGCGGCAGGCGGCGCTCGGCGATGTTCAGCTTTGCCATCAGTTTCACGCGGGAGATGATCGCTGCTTTGAGTTCGCGCGGCGGGGAATCCTGATTCACCAGCACGCCGTCGATGCGGAACCGCACACGGAATTCTTTTTCAAACGGCTCAATGTGA